>CATMOP010000019.1 GCA_950072225.1 uncultured Nitrospina sp. | reverse complement strand
GAGACCTTCCGGCGTCGTGGACATTTCCCGATGAGATCATCAACGCAACCGTCTTGATCATCTCAGAGGACGCGGGCGGGACTCCCTCGCCCTCTCTTAATGGCTTTATATCGCAGGATGAGGTAACGGAAGTCCCTCAGAACTTATTCGCCTCGGGGACTATTTTGGACTGGGGCCCTTTGTACCTCGCGAATCTCCTACCAGGATGGCGACCTATTCACGAGATGTACTTGAACGATGATTTGCTTAAGAGCCACGGCATCGGGCGCGATGGAGTATATCAATACTTTCAGAAACACGGGGTGCGCGGATTCACCTTAGAAAACGACCGACCTCTCATCGATGCCGCCGCAATGGCCAAGGCAGGAATTCCTGTATTCGCCTGGAAGGAAGAAACTGAAGAAGAATATTGGTGGTGCACCAGCCAAACTCTGCTTTTTGACAATGACCAGGGTCCCAACATGATCCTCGATGACGGAGGCGATCTCACCGCTTACGTCCACGAAAAACATTCCGAATTACTGCCTGACATAAAAGGGGTAACAGAAGAAACCACCACCGGCGTGCACAATCTTTACAAGATGATCGAAAAAGGAACTTTAAAGCTCCCTGCCATGAACGTCAACGATTCGGTCACCAAGTCGAAATTCGACAATCTTTATGGCTGCCGGGAATCGCTTGCCGATGGCATCAAACGGGCGACCGATATCATGATAGCCGGAAAAGTGGTGGTCGTTGCCGGATTTGGGGATGTCGGTAAAGGTTGCGCCGACGCCATGAAAGGGTTAGGCGCCAGGGTAATCATTACTGAAATCGACCCCATCTGTGCCCTGCAGGCTGCAATGGAAGGTTATGAAGTCACCACCATGGAAGAAGCTGTTAAGGAAGGTGATATTTTTGTCACCACAACAGGCTGCGCCGATATTATCTGTATCGAGCATATGGAAAAAATGAAAACCGATTCCATTGTTTGCAACATCGGCCACTTCGACATTGAGATTCAAGTGGAGGCTTTAAATAAATTTCCGGGAATTAAAAAAGTTGTTATCAAACCGCAGGTGGATAAATACACCTTCCCGGATGGACACAATATCCTTTTACTGGCGGAAGGTAGATTGGTGAATCTGGGTTGCGCGACCGGTCACCCTTCTTTCGTGATGTCCAATTCCTTCACCAATCAGGTGCTGGCACAAATAGAACTATACAACAACAAATATGAGGTAGGCGTTTACACTTTGCCGAAAAAACTCGATGAAGAGGTAGCACGCCTACATCTGGATAAACTAGGAGTGAAACTGACAATACTTACAGAAAAGCAGGCCAGTTATCTTAGTTTGCCAGTCGAAGGCCCCTACAAACCTGAACATTACCGATATTAAGGTTAACCAGAAAAATAAAACCGGCTTCCCTTAAAAGGGAAGCCGGTTTTTCTTATACCTTAAAATTAAATTGGATTTTTCTGTAAAAATTCTTTCATCATAGGAAGAATGCGTTCATGAGCGTCTTCCACTACAAAATGTCCGGCATCTTCCATAAGGTGCACTTCTGCCTGGGGGAAAATCTCCTGCCAACGTTTCAGGAAATGATCGTTAAAAACAAAATCATGCGCTCCCCAAATAATTTGAACAGGATGCTCTCGAAATAGTTTCAGGCTCCCTTCTATATGCTGAACCACAGAGTAGCTGGGTGAATCGGGGCTCATGGGAATATCCTGCACAAAACGCAAATTTGCCACCCGATTGGCAAAATTATCATAAGGAGCCAGATAAGCGGCCCGGACTTCCTCCGTCATTCTTTCTTGCTTGCGGCAGGCCCAGCGGATGGCGCCGCGTGCAAAAGCGTTAAAACCGCGAATGGCTATGGCCCCAAACCCAGGTATGCGGCACAAGCGCAGACTCCACGGGATCTCACTGGATAAAAACGCGGCGGTATTGAAAATCACCAACCTCTTGATTCGCTCAGGATGCCGAACCGCGAAACCCATGCCAATCGCCCCACCCCAGTCATGCACCACCAGGGTAATGTCATTGAGCTTAAGGTGATCAGCTAGTTTTTCGAGATTGTCGATGTGCTGAGAAAGCGTGTAAGGATAGTCCTGCGGTTTATCTGATTTTCCCATCCCCATATGGTCGGGCACCACGCACCGATAAGAGTCCTTGAGACCCAGGATCAGGTTGCGGTAATAAAAGGACCAGGTAGGGTTACCATGGAGCACGAGAAGGGGTTCGTGGCCGGAACCTTCATCCAGGTAATGATAGCGCAAATGATCCAGTTGCAGGGAATGCGAAGAAAAGGGATAAAGCTCTGTCACCACTCAATACCCATCATCAGGCAATTGAGTCCACTGCCTATACCAAGTAAAGCGGCTTTGTCACCCGTCTTCAGCACATTCTTTTCAATTCCCATGGCCAATGTCGTTGGCAATGAGGCCGAACCGGTATTGCCCAGAAATTCCAGAGTGGAAAAATCTTTTTCAAGGTCCAGCCCAACATTTTCATACATTAGTTTTCGATGGCCTTTGCCCACCTGATGGCAGAAGACACGGCTTACTTCTTCATTGTTCCAGCCAAGTACTTCACGGGTACGCGCCCAGGTTTTACCTGCAAGCCGACATCCCTCCAGCATCAAAGTTTCAGAATCGGTTTCCATCAGAGGCGACCATTCTCCACCCGCCCCGCTGTCATCACTGCCGCGACATAACTGATTGAACTGGGTTTCAGCCATAGAAACGCCACCCAGCAAACGATGGCCGTGCCTGGCGATCTTTTCATGGGCCAGGACAACACCGACAGCTGCAGAGCCAATGGTCAGGGAAGCGAAAGAGGACTTGATCTCAGAACGGGTAATATCCTTTTGAGCCAGCAAAGTCTCGATCGTGCTATTCACAAGCGGACCCCCATTTTCTCCAGCCACAACCAATCCTGCCAGAATCTGATTTTGCTCAATCATGCTGGCAATGATCGACATGCCATTGAGCACACCCAGACAGGCATTGGAGACATCGAACACAAATGCTTCCACAGGAAGCTTCAGGTTATTATGAATTACGGAGGCCGTCGAGGGCTCCAGAAAATCTCTGCAAACCGATGCAGAAATCAGGCAACCTATTTGATTCGGGTCCACCCCTGACCGGGCAATAGCTTTTTCTCCGGCAATAGTTGCCACCTCACTGGGTAAAACTCCCTTCTCCCAGAAACGGCGTTCCTGAATACCACTCATCAACTCCAAGCGACCTTGGGGAAGTTTGAGTCGGTCATAAAGAGGGGCCAGCCTTTTTTCAATTTCAGCCGAAGTCACAATATTATCAGGCAGGTGGTAGGCCAGACTTTCGATATAAACTTTTTCAAAACGCATTTAACTCGATTCCTTGATATCCTTATTTTTGTCTTCCAGATCGGCAAACTGCATTTCATAATATTTCCGATACAACCCACTATTCGCGAGAAGGGACTCATGGGTTCCAGATTCTACAATCTGGCCTTTGTCCAAAACAATGATCCGGTTGGCGTGTTTGATCGTTGATAGACGGTGGGCTATAACAAAAGATGTCCGGTGTTCCATGAGATTATACAGAGCATCCTGAACCAGCCTTTCAGATTCGGAGTCCAGTGCAGACGTAGCTTCATCGAGAACCAGAATCGGAGCGTTCCTTAAGAGAGCCCGGGCGATGGCAATCCTCTGTCGCTGACCGCCAGAAAGCTTGACTCCTCGTTCTCCGATGATGGTTTCGTAACCATCATCCAGGTTCGACGCAAATTGATCCACATGGGCGGCCTGGGCCGCCTCCATAATTTCATCGTGAGTGGCCTTTCGTTCACAGCCAAAAGCAATATTATTCCAGATCGTATCGTTAAATAAAAAAGTCTCCTGGGTCACCAGAGCCAACTGCCGCCTCAAAGAAGCCAACTTATAATCCTGAATATTTATTCCATCGATCAGGATAGAACCGGAAGTTGCATCGAAGAACCGGAACAGCAGATCCACTAAAGTTGTCTTACCAGCACCGCTCATCCCCACAATGGCGATAATTTCTGATTTCTTAACAGAGAGACTGATATCATCCAAAACTATTGCCTTACGCGACGGATAGTGAAAAGAAACATTCTTAAACTCAATACCGTCATTGAAGTTTTGAAGTTCATGCTGGCCTTCCCACAGTAATTCCACATCCTGGTCAAGAATATCGAACACCCTATCCGCTCCCGCCAGTGCTGTCTGGACACTGGTGTAGATTTTGAACAAAATTCGCATGGGAGAATACATCATGAACAGTGCAACGAGGAAAGCCAAGAAGGTTCCCTGGCTGATTTCTCCGTTCAAAACCTGATTACCCCCATACCACAGGATGAATGCGGAACTGATAACTCCCAACACCTCCAGAAAGGGTGAAGTAAATTCCACATACTTCACATTTTTTTTCACCACTTCAAGATAGCTTTCATTATCAATCCTGAATTTTTCTATCTCTCGAGGTTCCATGCCAAAGGCCCGGACAACTTTTATCCCCGAAAAAGATTCCATTATGGTTGCGTTGATATCGCCCAGAATCTCCTGACCTCTGCGCGACAGGTGCCGCAGTTTTTTTGCAATTCTTGATACCGGGATTACTGTTATGGGAAATATGACCAGGGCCATCAGCGCCCAGTCCCATTTCAAATAAAACACCCACGCTAAAAGCCCAATCAGCATCACACTGTTCTGCAGAAACTCTTTCAATAATCGCGTTAAGGTAGACTGCATAATTGCGACATCATTATTGATGCGAGACATGAGTTGGCCGGTTTCATGGTTCTCAAAAAACACGAAAGGAAGCCTGTGAATATGCGTGAACAACTTTTCCCTGAATCTCACCACCAACTCCCATGAGATCCCAAAAATAATCAGGTTTTGCGCATAGGTTAATCCAGCCTTTAAAACGTATAAAACAATCAAGGCAAGGGGAATTACCTTGAGCATAAAATAATCTTTTTCTACAAAGATATTATCGAAGGTTTTTTGAATAATTGGAACAGGGGAAGTGGCGATGATGCCAACGGTAACCGAAAAGAAAATTGCCAGATACAAACGGCCAAGATAAGGTTTTAAGTTACGGAATAAGCGCTTATAAAGTTGGGGGGACAATTAGCCACCAGGGTATCGGGACAGGAGTCTACGGGACAGAAAATGCAACAAAAAGCCCCTGAAATTGAACCCGATTCAATATCCAGGGGCTAAAAAAAACTGTTATATCTAATACGCAGAAAATCTAGGCTTTCACTTCTTTTTGAGGTATGAAATCTTCCAGGCCTGCGCCATTCTTGATGGCATCTTCCATCATCTTCACAGACTCCCGGATTCCTTCCTCACAGACTTCCAGTGAAATATCCTTGATATCATTTTGAGAACACCAAGCCATAACCCGGTTTTGGGTATTGTCCCGCATAAACCCCTGGGGAACACGCTCCAGCCGTTCTATAGCCTCCGGAGACCAGTTGAAATCATCGGAATTCAATGCGGCCCCTATACTGAGGATGTCTCCGGGAATTTTTTCGCTTGTATCATTGCCATTACCATTGCCATCCTTTTTGATCTTTTCATTGAGGATTTTGTTGAGGAATGCCAGAGAGACAGTATCGACTTTCTGAACCCGAGCATTTTTCTCAACCCGGGCATGGGCTTTCCTTCTCAAATGCCCCTGCGGGAACTCATTCAACCGATCCAACGCTTCCTGGGTCCAGGACACTTTGACATCATCAAAGGTGGTAAACGTGGTGGCTTCTTTAGATTCCTCTTCCGTTGCTTTGAACTCCTCTTTATCGACCGGAAGTAATCGCTCAGCCCCCGCATTACAAACACCGCATTTTACAACATCACCTTTATAATAAGTGCCGCAACTGGTACATTTTAGTGTGATCTCTTCTTCGGTTTTACCGGCATGGGCTGCCGCCATTTCCTCTTTCAGCATACCAAGACCTTCCGGATTATTTGGATCCATACCCTCTTTGCGCATCCTCTCACCGATGGCAGACATGGCCTGCATCGCGCCGGCTGGCAGAATTTCCTGCACCGCTTCGGTAATAACGCTGGATGTGATCATGCTGTGTCCCCTCTCCAACGCATAGCGCAGAATCGCTGTAGTCGCCATGGGGCGTACAAAACCCGGGATCTTCGTCAATCGCACTTTGGCTTCAGCGGTCCATTCAATTGTTTCTTCCGCCTGCATATCTATCGACGGCTTGAACACCTTGCTGGAGAGCAGTATATTGCATGGAACCAGACGCAGAAGGTTCTCGCTATTACCTCCAATGTCCATATCCGGGGCACTATGAACCCCGATCCGTCCCAGAATCAGCAGATAGGGATTCTCCTCCCTGGCGTATTGCAAAACTTTTTCGAAGACCTTTCCATCCAGAAGGCGGATGGTGCATTCGATACCCTCTTCTTCACAAATTTTCCGGGAAATCTCCAGATGAGCCTGATAGATTTTTGCCAGTCCCTTGTCGATAATGTCTTCATGAAGCTTTTCCTGTTGCTCAAACTTGAACACTTTGGAAGCTTCCCGGGACAATACGCCGATTAGGCTGTTGAACATGGCATAGTGGAAGTAGGGATCAAAAGTAGAAATAATTTCCAGAGGACGATTCAACTTTTTGGCCATTTCAATACCCGTCATCAATCCTCCAAAAGAATGACCACTGCCATCCACCGCAATCACAATCTTCCCGCTGGAAGGTCTGTCCTCTAGAATCTCTGGGCAGTACTTCACAATCAGCATATCTGTCTGGGAACGCCGGATCACCCTTTCAGCAACCGTGCCAATCAAGCTGTCTTTAATCGCGCCAAGCCCCAAAGCCCCCATGATAACCAAATCATAGGAAGATTCTTTGATATCACGCACCAGTTCCGTCCAGTTACGACCCTCCAGGGATTTACCAACAAAAGGAATGTCCAATTCTTTACATTTATCTTTGGGGACATCCAGATAGGAGTCACTGATGACTTCCATCCCTTTGGTAATCAATTGGTCATGAATATTCCGTTGTTTTTCTAACTCCTGCTCATCCTGATATTCTTCAGGAAGTCCGCTCTCCATTTGCCGAAACCGGACATCGTGCATTTTGGCGGCATAAACATGGCTTGCGGTAATAGTCGTATCTGATCCCTTGGCAAATTCGAGTGCTAATTCAACGCAGGCGTTGGAGTAATCAGAATTATCTACCGGTATATATATATTCTTAAACATGAGGTGAATTTCTCCGTTCTAGAAACCTGGGAAATATAGTTTTGAAAAATTGGAATTCTAAATATTAAAAAATTAATGAACCCCTAAAAAATTTCAGTAATCAACTGCGGAATCAGGTGGTATCCTACGCTTTACAGACGTTGAGAATTCTAGCAAATTATCCAACTGTGTCAATAAGAATTAAGCCAAGATAATATTGTAATTGTAGGTGTTTTAAGAGCTTAAGTGTACCAAATCAAAAAGCTTTTGTATTTAAACTCTCAATCATTTATCACGAACCAGATTTCACCTTCAAATAGGCAATCCCCCCAACTAAATTATTCCTAGAATAAAGATTAGCAAATTTCATATAACCATAAGAATCTAAATGGTTATATTAAATTTAATACTTTTATGAAAGATGTTTTGCCTGAAAACGATTTTTTGGTTACAATGCACTTAACAAGCGTAGTTTTGTCTTTTTGTGGTCCCGGTCGGTGACATAAAGTGCAACTACGCTGAAACCTGGGATCAACTTTTTTTCCAATTCAATACCTAAATCGACACCCCTATCCATGATATTCATTTTAATCAAGGACATTTAGCGGAGAGCCTGATGCTTTTTAACCATATAGACGAAATAACCCGCCAACTCAAGAATATCGCCGCTCAGAACAATGGTGGCGTGAAAATAGAAGACGCTGACAAGTTTCGGGGAGATGTGGTGGATCAGTTGGTCCAGAATGCTGTTCTCAACCCTTCAGCAGAAATAAAAGGTCTGAGCCGGTTCCTTATCAAATCGGCGGCACTGGAACTCGGCATCGTCAACTCGTCGATTCAGGGACTCTATGAGGCCCGAGGCCGAGGCGAAGTCAAAGGATTCACGGTTCCCGCCCTCAACATCCGCGGCATGCCTTATGAACTGTGCCGGGCCATTTTTCGCACCGCCATCAAAACCAATGCCGGTGCGTTTATTTTTGAATTGGCTAAATCGGAGATGAGTTACACCTTCCAAAAACCACACGAGCTGTCCACCGTCATTCTGGCCGCCGCCATTAAAGAAGGATTTACAGGTCGGGTCTTTATTCAGGGTGATCATTTTCAAGTCAACGCCAAAAACTATGCCCAGGACCCTGAGAAAGAGGTTGCCGGACTCAAAGAATTGATCAAAAGTGGTATCGCCGGGGGATTTTATAATATCGACATCGACACTTCCACTCTGGTCGACCTCAGTAAAGATAATGTAGTCGAACAACAGCGGGCAAATTTTGAAGTCGGCGTGGAACTCACTCAATATATCCGCGAACTGGAACCGTTTGGTGTCACCATTTCCGTTGGCGGCGAGATCGGCGAGGTAGGAAAAGAAAACAGCAACGAGCAGGAACTGAAAGCTTATCTCGACAACTTCAATGAATTGCTGGAAAAAGCCCGGAGCGGGGCCAAAAGCATCAGCAAAATCTCCATCCAGACCGGAACCTCGCATGGCGGTGTTCCTCTGCCCGATGGAACAGTCGCCGAGGTCAACCTCGATTTCGATACTCTGGAAAACCTGTCACGCATTTCGCGCGAAAGTTATGGCCTCGCCGGTGCCGTCCAGCACGGCGCGTCCACTCTGCCCCAGGACCTCTTCCATAAATTCCCGGAACTGGAAACCGCCGAAATTCACCTGGCCACCGATTTTCAAAATATGATCTACGAAAGCGAACTATTCCCCGCCGACTTTAAAAAAGAAATCTACACTCACCTCAGGAAAAAATTCGTCGGCGAGAAAAAATCGGATCAGACCAATGAGCAGTTCATCTACAAAACCCGCAAAAAAGGATTCGGTGAGTTCAAATCCAAATTCTGGGGCCTGTCCAAAGAGATTCGGGAAGGCATTGGCAAAGAACTGGAAACCAAAATGGATTTCCTGTTCAACAAATTGGCGGTGCAAAATACCAAAGAGTCTGTCAACAAAACCGTAGAACTCGTGCCGATCCAACCTAAACTTGAAAACGAAATAAATGCTTGCCAATAGCCCCGGCGAGCCGCCGGTGGTAACTGGCAATAGCTTGATCTGGCGAGTAAAGAGTTACCTCGGCTTGAAAAGCTGTCATTGCGAGCAGAAACGAAGCCATCCAGAAATCTTGGACCGTCAAGCCGAGAGCATTGTTGCTAGTAGTAAAAGCTATGGCTCATTGAATCTAGCATCACCGCCCCACTGACCCCACGCCTAGTGGCTCTGGCCGATAAACTTATCCAGTTCATTAGCGAACTTGAACCGTTCTTTCTGGCCAAAACTGGCGGGGCCGCCGGTTTCGACGCCGCTACCGCGTAAAGTGTCCATAAAATTGCGCATATCCAATATTTGCCCGATATTGTTTTTGTCGTATATCTTTCCGCGCGGGTCGAGGGCCAGTGCCCCCTTTTCTACAATGCGGGCCGCAAGAGGGATGTCCGCTGTGATGATTAAATCCCCGACCTGGCATTTATTTACAATCTCGTCATCGGCGATATCTGCTCCCTGCCCTACTCGGATTAAATTAATATAAGCGGAGTCCGGTATACGTAATCCCTGATTAGTAACCAATGTCACCGGTATTTCTGTCCTGTCCGCCACCCGGAACAAAATATCTTTGATCGCCCTGGGGCAAGCATCTGCATCCACCCATATTTTCATTGTATATCCAAAGCTAGATGCTTCTACCCCTGCGGGGCACGAAAGTTAAGGTCAAATACCACGGCAACTCAGCATGACACAAACACTCCCCCCCCCGCCCCCGTTCACAAAGGGTTTTCATTGGCCTCGCGCCTAGCGATTATTCCAACCAGACTTTCATATCGCGTTCTTCGTCGTGAAGTTCAAACAGGATTTGGGAAATAAAACCTGATTTCCGGGCTTTGTCTTGAATGGATTGCAAGTCGATATTTTGTCGAAGGATAGATTCTTTAACGGGTTCATCCATGATTCCTTCAATATCATCGGCGCATCGGCCTGGCATGGTGAGGCTGACTTTATTGCCATTGGGTTTTACCACATGAACTTTCAAGTAGCGGGCTATGGAATCAAACGCCGGGCCTTTGGAATCCACTTCCGGCAAGGTCAATGCCCTCGCCTGGGGATAAATATCGGACAACATTTGATCCATGATGAACTGCCAGGGAAGCGGAACATCCAGCCGTCTTAACATGGTGGTCAAGCCATGCAAAGTCCGCATCAGGAATATCAGTTTAGGAGGTGCGGCAGAACGGAACCACCATTTCAGCTCTCCTACTATCTGGTCAAAACGTTCGCTCATTCTCCAGTCCTTAACATGGTAGGGAGCTTCGACCAAAAACGGTTCGAACAAAACAGACATCAGGGCCGGAAGAGTCGGGCGCAGGTCTTTTAGTTTTTCCGCATCAAAGCCCAGAGCCGAAAGGCAGGTCACCGGGTCCAGGTTCTCCCGGTCACGTAGAGCCAGGATGATTCTTAAAAGTGCCAGCCGGACATTATCCGGAATCTCCAGAACACTGCCAAAATCGTAAAGAACCAAAACAAAATAATCTTTTTTATATTGTCGGAAAGCGAAGTTCGCCGGCTGCGGATCGGCATGGACAAACCCGTGCCGAAACAGCATATGGAGATAGTGCTGGAGCAGTAACCGCCCCATAGCCTGCTTCTGCGCTGGCATCATGGTTTCGGCTTTATCCAGACTGAATCCTTCTTCCTTTTTTTGCACCAGTACTGTAGGCTGGGTTAAATCGCTGACGACTTCGGGAACTACAATGCGTTCCAGCGGCGGAATTTTCTGGCGGTAGTTTTTCTGATGCTTCGCCTCAATGCAGTAGTCCAGTTCTTCGCTGAAATTATGCCAGAAGGCGTCACGGTAGCCATCCATCTTGAATCCCCATTTAGCCACCGGCCCCACTTTGGGTAACCAGCCCATGAGGTCCATCTCCGCTTCCACCGTGCTTGCGATGTCAGGATACTGAACCTTCACCGCGACTTCTGTGCCATCCTTAAGTTTGCCAAAATGCACCTGGCCCAGCGATGCGGGCTTACAGGATTTTTCCAGTTTTTTAAAGACCGTGTCCCAGGGTTTGCCATAGGCTTTTTCAATCAGCTCCACAACCTCTTCAAAAGGCATGGGTTCCATGGAATTGTTGAGGGATTTCCTAAGGGCCTGATCGCCTGAGTCTATCGTTATGAACTGGCCGATTTTGGCGGGCAGACCTCTCGACCGGCCCAGCAGTTCGATGAGGTAGTTCTGCGCCCAATGGCGCTGGTCCTCCGTCGTGGACTTACGCAACTTTCTTGCGGCAACCCCCAGCTTGAGAAGATTGGCCCCTCTTTTAAAAATAGCTCCGAGTTTCATAATTTTTTTTCGGTAAAACTCTGAAATAATATAAATCACCCCAGCCATCAACCCCTTAAATGATCAGGCTTGAGTCTTTCAACAAAGGGGTCCATTGCCACCAGCCGCTTGGCCGGGCCTAGTGGGTGGGAAATTGGCTGACTTCTGTGATGACCCCTGCCGGCACCTTTTCTTTACTTCCCTTGGCTCTCATTAATACTTCAAGCCGTGGGGTGCCATCGTCGCGGAATATTTTTACCGCTAAAATGGAGACATCTTCTTTTTTGAGGCCTTTCACCGCCAGGATCAGCTTCTTTTTAAAACGGAAGTCCCCTTTTTCATCCGTAGCAAGAGAGTAAAGGTCTCCCGCAACTGCGCCGATACTGTCGCCTTCCTTTTCCAGCGCAACGACTAAACTTTGCTGATGCCTTTCAAATTCCTGGTCGGTCAATTTAGAGAAAAGCTTTTCAGTACTCGCCAACCAGGCGTTGACCCGCTTGCTCAATTCAAAAGGACCGTAAGTAGAAGACTGGATCACCAACCGGAAAAATATTCTATCTTCAATGCGCTGACTAAAGCTCCACACAATATATCCCAATTGCTGGTTGGTGCGCATTTGGGTATAAAAATCACTTTCTACAATAGAAGCTATAATCGAAGTCTTGGCCAGGAGAGAAAAATCTTTCTCGCCGACCTGGATAGCGTAGGCCAGCGAATTATTATTATCCTCCACCTCACGGCTAAACCGGAACCGCTTTCCCTCAGGCATGACTTCCACCACCTGCTCGAACCGCTCGTTTTCAGGAAGCGGTTTGCTGCCCAAAGCAGATAGCAGGATGTCCACGCTTTCCAAGGCTTCTTTATCGGACCAGTTACCATGAATCATTCCGGTAATATACACTTTGCCATAAAGTGTTTTAGCATAAGCCTTGACATCATTCAAAGTGATCGGGCTCAGTGCTGATAGTTTTTCCTCATCCGTATACTGATCCTTGAGGAGCATCAACCAGTTGTAATAGCCTCCGCGTGAATAGGCCTGGCCTAGTTTACGGTTTTTCAATCCGCGTATCATGGCTTCTTTAATATTAGCGAATTTCTGTTCATCCACTTTCACTTCTTTTAGATTTTTTGTCACCAGTTTGATCAAATCGCCAATGCGCTCTGAATAGCCGCCAAGACTCAGGAGCACTCCTTTTTTTTGTATGGATAGGCCATAAGACAGTCCCGCCATTTGAATGGGATACACCAGTTCATTTAATCCTTCCTGCATCATGGCTTCATATAACTTTGCAAGTTCCAGATTTTTAGGACTGCGATAAACTTTTGCGGTT
>CATMOP010000018.1 GCA_950072225.1 uncultured Nitrospina sp. | reverse complement strand
GGTTTGCCTTCACTTTTATATTTGAAGGAATTAAAAATGAGGTTAACAATTAATTGATGTATTTGGTTATTATCACCTTCTATTGTCGGAAGATTTGAAATGTTGACCACTGCATGAGTCGAATGAATTATGTGGTCCATCTCTTCACAAACTGTTTTCACTTTTTTTTCTAAATCAACTAGTTCAAAAGGTTTTTGTTTAGTTGTGACCTTGGAGTAAAGAAGCAGGTCTTCAATAAATCGTTTCATTCGACGGGCGGACTTTCCCATTCGCTCAATATAATCCCGGCTGTGCTCGTCTAAATCCACTGTTTTTTCTATCAAACGATCTCCAAAAGTTGTTATTTTGCGAAGTGGTTCCTGTAAATCGTGGGAAGCGATAAAAGCAAAATCCTCCAATTCTTTATTATTTCTTTGCAGTTCTATCGCATAAGATTTAAGTTGTTCTGCATCCTTCTTACGTTGGGTCATATCCATTGAAACCCCAACGAAATGAGAAATTTCCCCATTTTCATCCAAAACAGGCGAGATACTTTGAGCGATCCAGAATAATTCCCCGTTTTTTTCTTGTTGCAAATCTCTCCCTCCCACCTGTGACCAGATAGGATTGTTTCCCACAGCTCTTGAAAAAATTGTTTGGGGTGTTTTCCCGAATTGATTAATTGGGGGTTTTTACCAATGACTTCAGCATGGTTGAATCCAGTCATCTTGCAAAACGCTTGATTCACATACTCAATTTTTCCATTTTTATCGGTGATGATCACCGATCCAAAAGCTCGGCCTACAGCTATGGACAGCTTGCGAAGCTCCCCTGTTTGTTCTTCAACCAGCTCTTCCAGATTGTTCCGATGTTTCTCCAATTCGATGTTGGCCGTTCGCAAACATTCCTGTTGCCATTGATTTTCGAGGGTCATTGCCAGAGCATTGGCAAAATTCACTACAAGCTGTTTGTATTCTACAAATTGTCTACCGTATTCTTTAATTTGCAGAAACCCATAGCGTCGGAAAGAAGCTTCCATAAGGTATAACCAGGAAACCTTCTTTTTCAGAGAAACCGCAGAAAAAATCTACTTTGCCGGCTATCAACAGTTCCAAATTCGGACAATCCTGACAGGTTTCATTTGACTCTTTGCAAAGTTTTGAAAAACCTTCAATACACAACCCGGCTGATTTTATTCCTGGAATAGCGCCCAGAGCTTCGACAACGAATTCTCCCAATTGTTGCTTGGTAGGGAGCACATATAAAATGCTTTGAGCGGCCAGTATCTGCCCATAAATAGAAACTTTTTCAGTTTCATTTTTAGACTTGCGAAAGCCCATGGCCTTAATTCCTCGCGGCTTGGTAGTCCTTTAGAAATTTTTCTGGTGGGATGTAATAGGGGTTTTGGACTATTTGACCGTGCACTATCATCATAGGATGCACCTTAAGGATATTGAGGATGGTGGCACCGTCAAAAAGATTGGCGTTATATTGGCAAATACAGGTTAAAGGGCAAACCGCCAGAAAATCATTCAATCTTGCTTCATATTCAATTAGTTGCGTTGATCCTGGTATATCCCTGGTGGCCCACATCATTTCGCCGCTACCGCGGACATTTGTATAGCCCTCGTCTTTGCATGTTACATAAAATTCCTGCAAACTTTTGATCTTCAATTGGCCGTCAAATTTACCGTCCGGGAAATAGCCTTCCTTGGCGGTCATGACACATAACTGGTCATCAGCCTTGGCTTTGAATATGGAACTTTCATTTTCAAAAAGCTTTTCTTTAAATTCTGCGGGTGAGAGGGCGTCAACAAAACATGCTACTTTTTCGCCCGCTTTGATTCCAGCGGCTACATATTTCGTGATCACGCTTTCCCGTTCACTCTCATCATTATTATAAATTAAACAAATGTGAGTTCCTGCGGGGAAGGTTTGCTCGGTAAATCCCATGTTTACGTGGTCGTTTTGCTGGCGCATTTGAAATCCTTCAATTTGTAGAAAGTATGTTGCTAAGAGTTTTTACAATATGCCGCTAAGAGTATTACCATATCTTGCCATAAGAGTTTGGCTGAAATATTGCTAGGAGTTTTTCCTAATTATGGGTTCATTTGCCGCCGAAATATAAAATAATCTTTTAGCCTTGGTTGGCTGATTTTGTGCTTAAAATTTTACTTTCGGATAAGGATAATTGTGTCATTTTGTTATCCTTATAGTAAACATTACCATTGGCTTTTGTGCCCCTGAGAGGCAATATGAGCTATTGGCATTTGCCTCCCGCGCTAGCGGGTGATATCATTGAATAATGGCGGTTTCTGGAATCCGCCGACTTCTTTTAACTTTTTAAAACCAACAAATTGAAGTAATGGTCGCACCGATCAAATTATCTATTCCGAGCGATCCAAAATATCTTGGGTTGATCCGTAAAGTTTTGCAGGAGCTTTTGGACAGCCATGACGTTCCCGCTGATACGGCTCGTCGCCTGATCCTTTGTGTGGATGAGGCTTGCGCGAATGTTATCAAGCACAGTTACAACGGTCCCTGTGATGAACCCATCGAGGCCACCTTTTCCATCGATGGCGATGACTTCAAGGTCCAGATTCGTGACTACGGCAAACAATGCGACACCAGCCAGATAAAACCACGTTGCCTGGATGACTTAAAACCGGGCGGATTGGGCACGCATTTTATGAATGAAATTATGGATGAGGTCAACTATTGCACCAACCGGGCGAAGGGGACTTTGCTGACCATGATAAAAAAATTAAAAACCGAACTGACGTCAGCGCAGGATAAGGACAAGGGATAAACATGGGCATAGACTTAAAACTGGATAAGGCCGAGGGTTCGGTGACTATAACAGTCAGCGGCGATATTGACATGAGTTCTTCGACTAAGATGCGAGATGCTTTGACTCCCCTCTTTCAAAACAACAATAAGGTTATCGTTGTGGATTTGTCGGGAGTTTCCTACATCGATAGCTCTGGGATAGCCACTCTTGTAGAGGGATTGCAGTGGAGCCACAACAGCAATAACAAATTCCGTCTTGCGGCTTTAACCCCCGGCGTCAAGGACGTGTTTGAGATCGCGCGCTTGCTAACAGTATTTGAAGTTTTCGACACCAAAGAACAAGCCCTGGCCCCTTAGCAGGGGAGGCAAATAGCAATATCTTTATTTGGCTAGCAAAGGGTTAGCTCGGCTTAATAGGCTCTTGCTAGTGCCCTCCCACCGGAGTGGGCCGGTCAGCCGCCGGTGGCAAATAGCAATAACTGTTTCTGGCGAACAAAAGGGTTTGGTTAGCTAGACTAGTTTTTGCTCATTTCCTTCCACGTGGTGGGTGATAAGTTCATGGTCAGAACATTTTTCGGATTTATCGGGAGAAGAGGATTCGAATTTGTCGATGTCTTTGAAAATTTTTTCAAGGAGATCAGCGGATTGTATTACCTCACCCGTGCCACTTTGTATTGCACCTTTATAGAACCCCTGCGCGGCAAACCCAATAAATGGCGTCCGGTGTGGACGCAGATGGAGGAGGTTGGGGTCAAGTCCACCACCATCGTTTTCCTGGTTTCGTTTCTGATCGGGGTCATTCTTGCCTTTCAATCGGCGCACCAATTGAGCCGTTTGGGGGCCCTGGAATTTGTTGGTGCTTTGGTGGGGGTCGCCATTTTGCGTGAGCTGGGGCCCTTGATGACGGCGCTGGTCATGTCTGGGCGGGTTGGGGCTGCATTCACAGCTGAAATGGGGACGATGAAGGTTTCCGATGAAATCCTGGCCCTTGAGACCATGGCGTTGAATCCGGTCAAGTTTTTGATCACTCCCCGGTTTCTGGCCCTTTTAATCATGCTCCCGTGCCTGACCATTATGGCGGACCTGATGGGGATTTTGGGCGGGTTTTTGATTGGCACCACCACGTTGGGAATCGACCCGGTGACGTATGTCAACAATTCCCTGGACGCGATGGTGGTTAAGGATGTAGTGACTGGGCTGATCAAGAGCGCGGTGTTTGCTGTCATCATCGTCATGGTTGGCAGTTATATGGCCTTCGTCATCGAAGGCGGAGCGGAAATGGTTGGGCAGAACACCCGCACCGCAGTGGTGGTATCGATGATTTTGGTGATCATCGCTGATCTGATATTCACCTCCTTATTTTTCTTTGTACTCTGATGATACGAATCAAGAACCTGAAAAAATCATTTGGCGAAGGCGACAAGCGCATCACCGTGCTGGAAAATTTCAATGCGCATATGAAGCAGGGCCAGATTACTGCCATCATTGGCGGCAGTGGCAGTGGCAAGAGCACGGTGCTCAAGCATTTGATAGGGGCTTATCGTCCCGACTCGGGAGAAATCTGGATTGATGGCGAAGAGGTCAGCCAGTTCAAGGGCGAGGAGCTCAATCGGGTCCGCAAAAAGTTTGGCATTATGTTCCAGAGCGGAGCCCTGTTTAACTCCTTGACAGTGGAGGACAATGTGGCCTTGCCCATGCGGGAGCATACCGACCTCAACGAGGGCACCATTCTTATCATGGTAAAGATGAAACTGGAGATGGTTGGGCTAAGAGGGGCTGAACACCTCAAGCCAGCCCAGCTTTCCGGCGGCATGATCAAACGCATTGCCCTGGCCCGGGCCATCGCCCTGGATCCTAAAATTGTTTTTTATGATGAGCCGTCGGCGGGACTGGACCCGATTTCCATTGGCGTGATTGACAAGTTGATCATGGACCTCAGCAGGAAAATGGGCATCACCTCGGTGGTGGTCACGCACGAAATTCCTAGCGCTATGCGTATTGCGGATAAAATCATTATGTTGTTCAAAGGCAAGATCATTGCGGAGGGAACGCCAGAGGAAATCAGGAACAGCGATGACCCGAAAGTGATCCAGTTTATTGAAGGCAGTCCGGATGGACCCATTCCGTTCAGCAAAAGCCTGACTGACTATGGAGAAGAACTCAAAGAAATGAGCCGAGTCTGATTTATGGAATACCGTTCCTCAGAAGTTAAAGCCGGGTTTTTTATTTTCGTCAGCATGGTAGTTTTGATCGTTATGATCTTCGTGTTGGGCGATATTAAGGATTATTTCAAACCCAGGAAGATGTTGCGCATCGTGTTCAATTTTACGGGTGGGATGGAAGTGGGCGCGCCAGTGCGTTATGCCGGGCTCGACATTGGCTCGGTTAAGGACATTGCACTGCTAGGCGATGATAAGGACCATGACCGGGTAGTAGTGATGGCCGAAATCAATCCCAAGATCATCATCAAAAAGAATTCCGTCGCCATGATCAAAACTTCGGGGCTGATGGGAGGCCTTTATATAGACGTGCGACCCGGCACCCAGGGTTCGCCGCCTTTAGAGGAAAATGAGGATTTGATCGGGCAGGACTCGTTTGAAATTGCCAAGATCGGTGATATGGCCACCGAGGTAGTACTGGAGATCCGGCGTTTTACCCAACTGACCGAAGAACTCGTTACCGATGCCCGGTCCACATTGAAAGATGTGCGGACCTCCCTCGCTAGCGTGGATACGATATTGACGGAAAACCGCAAATATGTCCGGGCTAATATGGAAAATGCCCTGGAGATTTCCGAAAAGGTTTCCGACATGCTGGAAAAAAACAGCGGCAAACTGCAAACCACTCTGGACCATGTGGCTTCGGTTTCGGAAAAAACCGACAAATTGTTCACCGACAAAGATGCGGACATCCGCGAGATCATTGACCAGATGCATAACCTGACGCGGGAAATGGAAATCCTCCTTGCCGACACGCGGCCCGGCGTGACCAGTTTGATCAATAGTATGGAAACTAACGCACGTGAAATAACTCTGGATATAGACCGGACTGCGACCAGTGTCGAAGAAACCCTGGGCCAGGGCAATTCTATCATGATAGAAAACCGCAGGAACCTGCTTCAGCTTATCCAGAACATGAACGAAACATCGCGGAACTTGAAATCCCTGACCGAAGACTTGAAACGGAATCCCTGGAAACTGATCCGCAAATCCGATGAGGTGGCCGTTCCACCTGCGGAGGCTACCGCTCCCGGACAACCCAACATCCGCATGAAACGGCTGGATAAAGTTTCGGGCAATTAGACAACGATGGTTAAAAGAAATTTTCTGAACATATTAAGGGTTATTGTGGCAACGCTTTTTTTTGGTTGCGCTAATGTCCCGGCCCCTATTGACAGTCATTTCAACAAGGGCGTTGAGCATTACGATAACCAGGAAATGGCTAAAGCCATTGAAGAGTACAAACTTGCACTCCGGCAAAACCCCAATGACACATTCGCCATGTACAATCTGGCCGTTGTGTATCAGGACCGGGGCAAGACCGACCAGGCTGAAAACCTGTACCGGGATGTTCTGAAAATTATTGAAGACTCTTTCAGTCGCATTAACCTGGCGGGGATTTTTTACAACAGGGGAAACCATGACGAGGCTTTCCGGCAACTTGAAACCGCGGCAGATAAAAACCCGGATTCGGCACATCCTCTGAGTGTATTGGGCGAGTTTAAAGAGCGGGAAGGAAAGCTTGCCGAGGCGGAACAAAAATATCTTAAGGCATTGAGTATTGATAATCGGCATGCGCTCACCCACTTCCGGCTAGGGCGGTTGCACCTGAAGCGGGAAAAATTTGCCCAAGGTATTGAGCACCTGAAACAGGCCAGCGATCTGGAAGCGGAGAACCCCACTTATCTGGAAACTCTGGCTGCAGAATATGAACGGTCGGGAGATTATCTTGAGGCGGTGAACTTTTTTGAAAGGGTTTCGGTCCTGGAGCCGGACCGGCTGGATATTTATGTCAAGCTTGGGGACCTGTATAAGAAAAAAACTATGTTCAGGCAAGCCCTTTCCCGTTACTGGTCAGCACTGGCTCTGAAAAATGACGATCCCTATATTCACCGGAGCGTTCTGGAGATTTATACAATCCTTTCAGAACACGAAAAAGAACAGTTGAAAACCCTGGAGGGGCAGAGCTCCTTTGCCCGCAATCCCTAGCCTGGCATGCGTTCCCGCCTCCCGATCCTGCTGACGGGAATAGCGAGCCTCCTGCTTTATATTTTGCTGACCCAACTTTCCCAGCAATTCAACTGGGGAGAAGGGTATTCAGAAAGACCCCTCCTCACCTATCTCGCTGTTTATTTTTCCCTGTGTACGCTTTATGGCCTCACCTGGTTTTTTGTGCAAAAACGTCCCGGAGACCGGGGCATTTTTTGGATGATCATTGTGTTTGGCCTGTTGTTTCGTGCCGCCATCCTTCCCTCTCAGCAGATTCAGGAAGATGACGTATACCGCTATTTGTGGGATGGAAAAGTGTTCGCGAATGGAATCAATCCATTTGAATACGCTCCCGCCGAAGTGCACAACTTCAAAGAGCTAAGAATTCAGAATCCGGAAAGCTATTATGAAATTTATGTCGAGCGCAACGAGCGCGAATTGGAACGTTTGGATGCGTTAAAATGGGAGTCTCCCCAATCCGTTAAAACTCTGGAACGGGTGAACCATCCGGATGTGCCAACTATCTACCCGCCGATGGCGCAGTTTGTATTTCGCCTGGCGCACCATATTAAATCCGACAGCATTGTCGCCATGCGGGCAGGATTTTTAATTTTCGATGTTTTGGCTCTGGTCTTTATCATCGGCATCCTTCCTAAGCTGGGGATGGATAAAGCCGGATGCCTGATTTACTTCTGGAGTCCTCTGGTAATCAAGGAAACGTTTAACTCGACCCATTTGGATATCATCGGGATATCCTTGCTCTGCGGCTCCATTTATTTTCTGCTTAACCACCGCCATACCTTGGCGACCCTGTTTCTGGCCTTCAGCTTCCTGGGAAAACTGTATCCTATAATTTTGCTCCCCTTATACCTTCGGGCCTGTTATGAAAAAATGTTGCAGGATGGAAAAAGAGCCTGGTTGGTTATCCTGAAGAACAGTGCTTTATTTCTGGTTGTGATCGTTTTGGGGTATCTGCCCTTTATGGGAATCGGACTGCGGATGTTTGAAGGACTCAAAGCCTTCACCCTGTATTGGCAGAGCAACGACAGCATTTTTGCTATTCTTGTTTTCATCTTTAATAATGTTTTGGACGGGAATGAAATGATTCTGTCCAATCCTTTACCGATTTTCCTGAGCAAGGTTTCGGTAGCCATTATTTTAATTGGGGTTTTATTGTGGTTCCTGCGTAAGGGAGCTTCTCTTATTGAGCGACCTGTGGAATTTGTCCGGGGATTTTTCTGGATCATGGCACTGGTCTTTCTTCTGAGTCCGGTGCAGAACCCGTGGTACCTTTGCTGGGTGGTGCCATTTTTGTGTATATTTCCGCACCGGGCGTGGATTGTTTTGACCGGACTAGTAGGATTTTATTACCTGGATTTTTATTTTGACTACCAGGAACTACAGGTATTAAGCCTATGGATTCCTTGGGTCGAATACCTCCCGTTTTATTTTTTATTGGCCCTACAATTCTGGGAGAGTAGAAAAAAAATACCGTTAGCGGGGTCTTTTGGGAACAGGGATTAACCCGAAAGCCTTGATATTCCGAAAATAAAATTATTTTTTGTCAAGATTGTTGTGACCAGTTATATCTAAAAGACTTTGATTTAAATCGATGAAGGGACTCAATGGCTAATACGACGGTGGCAAAAATTAAAGCAATGCTTGAAGATGAAAAACAACCTCATCTGACCAACATGGATTTTTCCGGGTTGGACCTTTCGGGTTTTGATTTCAGTGGGAGGACCATTGCCTCTACTAATTTCAGCAATTGCTCGCTGAAGAAAGCCAAATTCATCAAGGCATTTTTAGCCAAATGCAATTTCCGAAAATCCGACATGACAAATGCCGATTTTAGTGAGGCCAATTTAAAAGAAGCCGATCTGTGTCTCACCAATCTGGAAAATGCTTCGTTCAGTCGGGCTAAATTGGGGGGGGGGCAAAACTGGTCAGGGCAAAATGCAATAAAGCCAGCATGAGCTTCGCATCCCTGGTTGGTTGTGATTTAAGAGAAGCCGACCTCAGCGCCGTCTCTTTTTTTGGAGCCGATCTCTCCAAAGCCGACCTGACTTCTGCTGTCACCAAAGAGGCCAGTTTTAAAAATGCCAAGCTGGATGGCGTCAAAGGCCACAAGGCCTAAAATCCACCGATCTCCTTCCCGTAAAAAAACTTCCCCTAACCGATTTAGTTTATAGATTGGGATGACCAGCCTCTTCGAGCTTTTTAAGAGGCTTTCTATTTATTCGGTAATTTTGGCCCCTTCTGAGGAGAGGAAAGGGGCTGTAGTAAAAAGCGCATTTGTATTTGCTTGCTTTATGAATATCGACCTATTGCCTCCGGCGGCTCCGCCGGTTCTTAAACCAGTTGCAGAAATGAAGTGACTTTGGTTGTCCCTGCGTTGTCAAAGCGATTGTCCCGGTCCAGCAGGATAGAATGAATACCAACACGTTGGGCGCCTTCCACATCGGTTTTGATTTCATCGCCGATATGGCATGCTTCATGGGGTGCGACCCCGCTTCGTCTTAACGCTTCCTCAAATATTTTTTTATCGGGTTTTGCCGACCCGATCACGGCAGAGGGAAGAATAAAATCAAAATAGCCTGCAAGACCAATATTTTCTAATGTGGAGGTCAACCGGGAATCCCAGTTGGAGATCACCCCCAGCACCACTCCTCTTTTTTTTAAGGTTTCGAGAATCTTCGATTCAATCACATCTTCATAAACCCGCCAGTTGGACTTCTCTCGAAACGCTGCAAAAATGAGATCGAAGTATTCTTCAAACCGGTCGAGTCCCCCCAGCGGTTGAAACACCTCATAAACAAGTTTGTGCCAAAACTTTCTTTCTGCCTCGGTTCCGCTTTGATTGCCCAGAGACTCGATGCCTCCCATTTTCTTCCATTGCGCGCGGAATCTTTCATTTAAATCCTGGGCGGAACCCGAAAAGCCGAAGGGGCGTGCGTGCCGGGCATAGACATCCCCAACCGAAGGGTGAACGTGGATCAGGGTTCCTCCGACATCAAAAAAAACTGCTTTGAAAGAAGATAATGGCAAGTGTCCGCTCCTAGGTTTAAATTCCATTTTTAAAGGGATTTCCCAACAGATTAACCGTTTACGGCTTTTATCTGCAACGAGAAAAGTATAAACATATAGGAAACATGAAACGAAAAAAAATATAGGGGTAGACTAGCCTGAAAAATTCTGATCGGCATAGATCCCAGAGTGAAAGGGGTCACAGTTTGATTTAATTGTTAAGAAAATGAGAGTATTAAGGGCCAATCCTAAAAAAATGAGGAAATATATGTCTTATTTAATCGTGGCTTGCAGTCTCAATCCTGAAAGCCGTAGTCTTGTCCTGGCACAGCATGCCGAAGAAGCACTCCGTCAAGCAGGGGTAACGGTGGATTTTATGGCTCTGAAGAATAACCCCTTGCCTCTTTGCGATGGAGATTCTGTATACTCGCGACCGGAGGTTATATCTGCCGCTGAGCGAGTCCAAAAAGCTGAGGGGATTTTGCTTTCCGTTCCAATTTATAACTACGATGCCAATGCCGCCGCAAAAAATCTGATCGAACTTACCGGAAAGAGTTGGCAGGATAAAGTGGTGGGATTCCTTTGCGCTGCTGGAGGGCAAGGCAGTTATATGTCCATCATGAGCCTGGCTAACAGCCTAATGCTGGACTTTCGATGTATCGTCCTGCCTCGCTTCGTTTATGTCACTGGCGAGTCGTTTGAAGCAGATAACTTAGCCAACTCTGAAATTAAACAGCGTATTAAGAAATTAGCGGATCAACTGATTAAAATTTCGCGGGCACTTCAGACGAGCTGAACATTACCGATTTACTAAATTCCTTATGATGGAAAATGTTTAGCGACTCGTGAACGCAGGCATTGCCATTACCTGCCCCTGCCCCTTAATAGGGGCCTTTGCATAACCCCAAGATCCTTCGACATACCCCTACCCCATGCGGGGCACGAAGGTTAAGGAAGAGGATATAACTGGGGCAAGAAGGCAACGGAAGGAACATCACTAGCTCAGGATGACACCCCCAAAACTCTCGCAGTCGTTATGTTGAGACTCTCGCAGCATCTCGCCTCTCCACTTGCTAACCCATAAAGGTTATTGCTAATAGGGTCCAGCGAGTTATGTCCATTCATTAGCTTTTACCCGTTCCGGGCATGAAGGCAATGGTTGAATACCACGCATGCCCCGAATGGGGTGTCACGCTGGCTGGTGGTCCGATTGAAAAAAGCTGATGACCCCCATCAGAGCTATGGCGGTGGCACTGAAAAAATACATCATAAGCCCCATTCCTGAGTCACCGAATAATTCCAGCCAGTAAATACTGTTGGACACAAAACCCCAGTAAAAAAAATAAAGAAATAGGATATTAGCAGTCCCGTTTTATATTTTCCGTAGAGCAGGCAAAGAAAACAGGTGAGAAACATAATCCCGATTTGCCCGAAGGAAATGAATACCACCTTGTTGGCGATAAAATCCATGGTTCCACTCATAACATTCACCCAATTTAATCCTTAATAATTTTAGGTCTTTAATGCTTACTTCTTTAAAAAGGCAAAAAAGATACCAATTGAGGAGATAATATGGGGGTTCTTAGGAGGGGACTATTTAACCTTTTGTATTTAAAGGGTAAATTTTACAAAAAAAATGTCCGGAAAATTTAAATCTGAGCGGATTTTAGGTTTTTATTTAATAAATTTTATAACTTTTAAATAATTTGGATAATTTTTCATACATAATTAATAAAACTTATCAATTTATATAATTATGGGAGCCGGTATTGCTCAGGGTGGGATAGAAAGTGGTTCAAAGCGGTGGAGTAGTCTTCCTGGGTATCTATTTCAACGCAACCGCTCTGGGTAATATGCCAGGGATGCAGGGGGGTGTTGCGGGCAAAATCAGTGAACGGGATTTCCCAAAGAACCGGTCGGTAGGTGGACTCATTGTTTTCATACAGGGCGACAAACCGGGCGACATCTTCCTGGCGGAGCACGAAAAATCCAATCGCCTCGCCCCCGAAACTGAAACCGGATTTTTCCTCATTGGTCAGTTCCCGTTTGGTGATGAAAGCGTGGATGGTTCCCGAGGGATTCAATAAAACCTTGGTGCATTCAACGTTGTCGATGTCAGCGGGTATTAACGCGAATGAAGAGCGCGGTGATTTTTGGACATAATCGAGCAGGGCTTGGGGTGGATACAGGACATCGCCATCCAGGATCAACGTTTCATCCTGGCAATGTTTGAGTCCCATCACCATTGATAAGGTGTTGCCGGTGGTGCGGTAGACTGGATTATCAATGAAATGTACCGGCAGATCCAAGTTGAGGTTCTGCACACAAGTTTTCAGAGCCGAGGCATTATGGCCCAGGATAAGATGGGTTTTTGAGATGCCCAGAGCCTGCAGGCATTTCAGGTGGCGGGAAAGGAGTGTCTCCTCGCCGAAAGGCAGAAGCGCTTTATGGGGCAGATCCTGCCTGTTCAGGCGGGAGCCGTAACCGGCAAGTAATATGATTGCTTCCATGAAAAACCATTAGCGTAACGCTAGACTTAATTTGTAATAGTTTGCTAAGCCGAGATAACTCTTTGCTCACCAGATTAAGCTATTGCTCTTTGGCCCCACGCCGAGTGGTTATTTACTGAAGGCCCAGAAATGTGACATGGGTTCACCGGCCTCATAACACCGGTATTTGAGTAGGGTGTCCAAGCCGTCTGCAGTGCGTTCCACATTACTGGGTTCCTGCGGAAAATCTCCCCAACCTTGTTCATTTTTTATATCGATCAACCAGCGCACGCCTTTTTCAATAACCGGTGCGTATTTTTCCTTGGTCTTGAAGGTATCCGAAACCAGCATAAGGTTTCGGCAGGCATCCATGGTATGGTCGGTATTTTCATTATCCCAACTGCCGTTTTCAGCTTGTGCAGCGACCATCGAGTCCGCCGCATCCATGCACATTTTTCCGGCGTACTCAATTTTGTCCATGAAGTAGGCGGGAACCAAGGTGTACTGCATCAAATGCGCGGTGGTTTCAATTCCCGTTGGATGAAAG
>CATMOP010000017.1 GCA_950072225.1 uncultured Nitrospina sp. | reverse complement strand
TCTTTCTCATTTGAACACCTCCAAAAATGATTATATTCATCACTTTCTTTGTGTCCACTTTTACTGAGAAAGATCAAGGCGACTCTTTTTGCTTTGGATGTGGCTAAACGCGAACTTTTCACCAAAAATTTCTATAAAGGAGGGTTTTCCTGAAATCCGGCTAGATATATCCGTGAAAAATATAGCGGGATTTGTGGCCGCCACGGGAAAGCCGCTTAATATAAAAAATGTAAAAGACCCGCAGGAACTTTCTCAATTCCACCAACAACTTACCTACGACTCCAGTTGGGATAAAAACCTGAATACAAATACCACCTCAATGATCGCAGTACCGCTTCCATTTAAAAAGAAACTGGTGGGGGTGATGGAGATTATCAATAAGGACGGTGGGCTAGGGTTCGATCAAGAGGATTTTTTTAAGGCCAAAGCCATTTCACCGATTATGGGAATGGCAATTGCTAAGTTAGGAGAAAAAGAGGGCGGATCTTCAAATGGGGACAGTCCTTCCCAGGAGCGTCAGCTTCATTTTCTTTCGCAAATGATTCATTCATCAGACAACTTTGAGGATATGTTAAAAAGATTAAAGCAACCTCTTTTGAAATATTTTGAGGCCGAAGCGGTCACGATATACGCAGTGGATGAAAAACGAAAAGAGATTTACTCCAAGGTCACTTATGGAAACAAACTCGGTAAGATTCGGGTTCCCATCTCCCCGAGAAGCATTGCGGGTTACGTGGCTATGGTCAAGAAAACATTAAATATTCCGGACATCAAGGATCTTGTGAAAATTAAAATCCTGCATCCCAAATTGGCTTTTGATGACTCTTGGGAAAAGGTGGCGGGTGTTTACACTAAGTCGTTATTGACCCTGCCGTTGTTTCATGGCGGTCGTTTGCTGGGGGTATTGCAATTGGTCAATAAAAAAGATATGGTGCCATTCTCCAACAAGGATGAAAAAAACGGGCTCCTGATTTCTCAGGTACTGGCTCTTGCCCTTTATAATCACAAAAAAAATGAGTCCAGGGAAAGCTCGTCTCGGGGCTCAAGGACCGGCGATGAAAAGCACTCCAAAGTTGGAGAGAATTGTTCCACCACTGCCAATATCTTGCTTCAAAGAGAAAAGGACGAAACATCAATTCTTGTCCGTATTTTGAAGGATGGAAGCCGCTTGGTTTATCAGCAAATTGATCCCCCTCGGGATGTGATCAAACTGATCGAAGAAGTCGCAAATATTGATCTGGATTTTCCTGCCCAGCCCCACAGAAGGAAAGACGACCCCGAGGTTTAAGGGGAATTATAAGATTTTCTAAAAAAAACCACCCCCTGCCGGACTGATTGAGGGATGAGGAAATGGAAGCAAAATTTAGACCTGAGGTTAGATTGAGCAGAGGACTAAGGCAAACACAAATTTCTGATTTTATTTGTAATTGGGAGGAGCCGGAAGGTTTGAAACATTTCCTGACGTTTTGGTATCTGAAGAAAGCGAAACACAATCGAAGTCTGCTGTGGTATAGCTGGTAATTGTTCTCATAGTTTCCCTTCTTAACTTGGCCTTTTTACCTTCTTGTGCGCATAAAATTTGAACTTTACTGAAAGCAACTTCATAATCCGATACGATCGGGTCGGGTTTCATCACCGATACAGCATCACCTATAATACTTACAGCACCTACTATTTCGCAACTGCTCATAGTCAAAGCCAAAACTAACATCAATATAGTTTTCATTTCATTTCCTCCTCCATACCCCAGGAGCCGTAGAAGTATTGTTTTCCCACAAGCCTAACCATCTTTTCTTCGCAATACCCTCAGCAACAGAATAGGCTTCTCTATCTTCCTTTGCTGTTCTAATGGCGGTTTTTGATGCTAGATTACCTTAAGCCGTCAAGAATGGGCTAGAAATAGGATGTTGAAATTTTGCGCAGTGTAAGGGCCTTAAAAGCAATAAGGTTTAGGGTATGATTTTTGTCACTTATTGAACGATCGGATAAGGTCTTTGGAAATAGCACGCCTCTTTTTGTTGGAACCGCTTGCCTGTTTTGACAGCACCAAATCAGGGTCTATGGAGAGAGGGGAGGTTTGCGCCCATGAAGTTTCAAATGCGCTGAATGGAACAAAAAAGAAAATATAATTGAAAGGGAACCAGAACCGATCTGTTTCCAAATCCGCTTTGACCCGGACATAGTATTTTTCGTTCGGGTCCAACTTATATATTGGGGCAATAGGAATGTTTTTCAAGGTGAGCATCAGTTTCTGATACCGGGATTCTTTCCTGGTGATTATCTTCCTCCTTACATTTTTACCGGATTCTGAGAACCGGTATATTTTTTTGAGGGAATCAAACTGGACTCGATGCCGCACTTTATTGGAACTGACCAGGCTATCCACCCATAACGTATTGGCTTTACGGAGTTCAATCTCAAAGGTGAAGCCCATAGGAACTCCATTTTCGATTGCTTCCAGTATTTTTTCAGTAAAACCATCCACCAATCTGGCATTCATCACCACATATTTGCCATTTGTGCCAACACCAATGTTGACAACATCTGGCGATCCTGCGGACACAGGGGACACCAACCCCATGGTCAGAATAAAAAAGACAAAAACCAGTATAGAAATCAGGTCAGGACGTTTATTTTTTGAAATAATTGTACGTTTCAATTAACCCCTGCTCCAAAGAAACTTCGGGTTTCCATCCAAAACTTTCATGAAAATTTTTATAGTTGATAACACTTCTTCGTTGCTCCCCATTTCTAGCCGAACCGTATATGGCGGAAATGGTTTTTCCTGATATGGCCAGCAGACATTTGGTCAATGAATTTACGCTGGTTTCTTTTCCAGTTCCCACATTGAATGTTCCGATGCATTTGGGATCCAGCGCTATCAAATTCGCCTGTGCAACATCACGTACCGAAATGAAGTCACGGGTTTGTTCTCCATCGCCACAAATAACCGGTTTTTGATTCTTCGCCAGTTTTTGACAGAATATCGCGACAACTCCCGCTTCCCCATGAGGGTTTTGATGCGGGCCAAAAACATTGCTATAACGGAGTACGGTTGTGCTCAACCCATACTGCTCGTTAAAAAACCTAAGATAGTTTTCCGCGCACAATTTGGAAATGCCATACGGACTCAATGGCTGGCACGGATGATCTTCACTTGCCGGAAAATGAACTTGGTTCCCATATATTGCCCCTCCGGTCGAAGCAAAAATGAATTTTTCAATACCCGAAGATACCGCATTTTGTATAAGTTGTAAAGTACCAATAATATTGGAGTTAGCGTCAGAGATAGGATTGGTGACCGAATCGGAAACGGAAATTTGGGCGGCATGATGGTTGATCGCGTTAATTTTCTCTTTTTTTAGAATCTCTGAAACCTTAAGATCGAGGATATCCATTTCATAAAATTTTGCCTTCGGGTTCAGGAAGCGCAACTCTCCCGATGAAAGATTATCGATAACCGTGACATGATGTCCCGCTTCAATATAGCCATTGACTATATGTGAGCCGATGAATCCTGCACCGCCTGTAACTAAAATATTCATTTAAGGTCGCTCTTGAATCGTTCGGTTAGCTCGAATAGCACTTCCAAAGCCTCTCTGGGAGAGAGTTGGTTAGGATCAATTTCCTTTATTTTCTGAATCAAGGGATTTTCCGGTTCCGAGAAAAGGCCCAGTTGCCCCGGTGAGTGTTTGCCATCATAGTTTTCGGAACGTGAGATTTTGGGGACACCGACTTCATCGAACTCGCTTTGTTCCAGGTTGAATAGAACCTCATGAGCACGATCCAGAACACTTTTCGGCAACCCTGCCAGCCGAGCGACTTGAATGCCGTAGCTTTTATCAGTGCCTCCCGGAACAATTTTGCGGAGGAAGATGATTTCATCATTCCATTCCTTGACCTGGACATTAAAATTCTTGACCCCGGGAAGGACTCGGGATAAATCCGTCAATTCATGGTAATGGGTGGCAAAAAGCGTTTTCGGTCCTCCTCCCTGATCCGCTTTGTGAAGGAATTCGACGATGGCCCAAGCGATACTGATTCCATCAAAGGTGCTGGTTCCCCGGCCAATTTCATCCAGAATGATCAGGCTGTCCGGTGTGGCGTTATTAAGGATGTTGGCGGTTTCGTTCATTTCCACCATGAAAGTGGATTGCCCCTTTAATAAATGATCCTGAGCTCCTACCCGGGAAAAAATACGGTCCGTGATTCCCAAGGTTGTTTTGTCCGCAGGAACAAAACTTCCTATTTGCGCCATGAGAGCGATCAGGGCAACTTGTCTCAAATAAGTGGATTTTCCTGCCATATTGGGGCCGGTAATGATCATAATCTGTTGTTCCACTGAATCCAGAAAAGTGTCGTTGGCAATAAAACGAACAGAGGGATCTATTCGCTCTATGAGAGGGTGCCGACCATTTTCAATAACAAGATTTCGATCGTGGGTAAATTCTGGTTGGCAATAATTATACCGGTGCGCAGTTTCGGCGAAGGAGGATAACGCATCAACCTCACTGATGATCCGTGCCATCCCCTGTATTCTGGAGCCTGCAAGGGAAACCGTGGATCGAATTTCTTCGAACAGATTTTGTTCTAAAGCGAATATTTTTTCTTCCGCGCCGGTGATTTCTTCTTCATATTCTTTCAGTTTGGGGGAAATATAACGTTCTGCATTGACAAGGGACTGCTTGCGAATATATTCGGCAGGTACACGGTCGCTATGTTTTTTGGTGATCTCTATATAATATCCGTAAATTTTATTGAAGCCGACTTTTAGGACGGGTATGCCGGTTTTCTCTTTTTCTTCCAGTTCCAGAGCCGCGATCCAATTTTTTCCCTGTCGGGTTATATTTTTTAGCCGGTCCAGTTCCTCGTTACAACTGGATTTGATCAGGTTCCCTTCCTTGAGCCCAAGGGGTGGATCGTCCGCAATATTGTGGTCAATCAAATCGTAAATATTTTCAAGGTTGTCCCAATTTTCCAGATAAGTTTGCACAGGGCTGGAACCATAACCTTTAAGAGCTTCCAATATGTCCGGGAAAACTTTCAGCGATGTCTTTAGCGCCACGAGATCTCTTGCGTTGCAGGCCGAAAGGGTGATTCGCCCCAGTAGCCTTTCCAGATCAAAGATTTGTTCTAAAAGGTTGCGCAATCCTTTTCTGCTGGTTGGGTTATCCTTGAAGTCTTCCACAATGTTCAGGCGTTCCTGAATTTTTTCCGCGTTTATGAGCGGTTTTAAAATCCATTCCCGAATACGTCTTGCGCCCATGGGGGTTAGAGAGAGGTCGAGCAGGTCCAACAGAGAATTCTTTCTGGTTCCTTCGCTGGATTGGACCAGTTCCAAACTTGTCAGGGTGCATTGGTCCAGAGCCATATAATCGTGGATAGGAAAAGAGGTGAGGGCAGTTATGTGGTCCAGAGGGGATTTCTGGGTTTCACGCAGATAATGGATCAATGCCCCGGCCGAAGAAATTGCGGCTTTCATATTTTCACAGCCGAATCCCTCTAAAGATTGGGTTTTAAAATGCTCAACCAGATTTCTATAAGCTTCACTGAAAGAAAAGGACCAGTCGTCCCATGTATGGACAAACACCTCACCCATTGGAAGCCAGGTCCTATTTTCATTTTTAAATGAATCGGGAATGATGATTTCCCGGGGGTCCAGTTTCTGCAGTTCGTCTCCAAGAATGGAGAGGGCATTATCCCCGTTAATCTGGGTAATTTTAAAAACCCCTGTCGACACATCAAGTACGGAGAGACCGATCTCGTTTTTTCCAAAATACAGGGAGGCGATAAATTGATCACATTTAGGATCAAGAATATTGTCGTCCAGAATGGTTCCTGGGGTGATGACTCGAACCACTTCCCTTTTGACTAGTCCCTTGGCGTGTTTAGGATCTTCCGTTTGTTCGCAGATGGCGACCTTCTTGCCCGCCTTAAGGAGTTTAGTGATGTAAAGGTTGGCGGCATGGTGGGGAATCCCACACATGGGCACGGGGTTGGACTTCTTATTTCTGGATGTGAGCGCGATCTGCAAAATGCTGGATGCGGTTTTGGCATCTTCATTGAACATTTCGTAAAAATCTCCCATCCTGAAAAACAAAATGGAATCGGAGTATTCCTTCTTGATGCCTCGATACTGCAGCATCATGGGGGTGTCATCTGCAGTGACTTTAAGACTTTTAGCCAAAATGCCCATATTGTTTATGAATTACAGATTTTCAAAATGAGGAAGAAGTTTATTGTAGGTGGCTTTCAGGTGTTCAGGGTGAACTTTGGTTTCCCCCAGCACGGGCATGAAATTGGTGTCGCCTGTCCATCGGGGAACGATGTGGCAATGAATGTGCTCGTCATACCCCGCACCAGCCGCTTTACCGATATTATATCCAATATTAAAACCATCAGGATTAATCACCGTACGCAATATCTCGATACATTTGTGGGTCAGTTGGTTCAGTTCCGTGCTTTCGTTAGCATCCTGCTCGGTCAAACACCCGATATGACGAAAGGGCGATACCATTAAGTGAGCGGAATTATAGGGGAAAATATTCATGATGATAAAAGCCGACTGGCCTCGATAAAGGATATAGTTTTTCGTGTCATCGCCTTCCCCGGGAAGTGAGCAGAAAATACAATCTTCCGATTTCTCACTCTTGATATATTCCATCCTCCAGGGAGCCCAAAGTTGCTTCATGGTTTTTCCTTAGCCAAGGGTTGTAGCAAGTCAGAAGTTGCAGCTGTCTGCAAGTTTTTTACCGGGATAAATCATTTCGAACAATTCCCGGGTTTTTTTCCGCATTCGTTCTTCCTCCCGGTCAGAAATTTCATGGTCATAGCCCAGGAGGTGAAGGATACCGTGAATGAGCAGTAAAGTTAATTCTTCTCCCAGGGACAGGCCGTGATCCTTAGATTGGTGACGGGCTGTCTCAAGGGAAATGGCGACATCACCCAGGACAGGTGCCCCAGGGGGCTCCGGTTCTCCCTCCAAAAGTTGGGGAAACGATAACACATCTGTCGGGCGATCCATACCCCTGAACTGACGGTTCAGATCGCGGATGCCCTGATCCCCGACAAATAATATGCTGATTTCATGTTCATTGCAATCCAGAGAGATCAGGATTTTGCTAATCTGCTGTTTTATTTTCCGGGTATCCACTTTGATTCCGCGGCATTCATTTCTAACAAAAATTTCCATATTAAGGTATCAAGTGAAGATCAAAAATCAGTGAATATCAGGATGGTAGTGGAATTGTCAGAACTGTTCCTGATTAGAATCAGTCTGAGCGTAGGCGGTGACAATTTTTTTCACCAATTCATGGCGGACGATATCCTTGGCTGAAAAATAAACAAACTGGATACCTTCAACCTTGTTCAGCAGGTTTTGAACATGAATGAGCCCCGAATCCCTGTATTTGGGAAGGTCGACTTGGGTAATATCACCGGTGACAACCATTTTCGACCGAAACCCCAAACGCGTCAGGAACATTTTCATCTGTTCCCGGGTCGCGTTCTGGGCTTCATCAAGAATGATGAATGAATCACTCAATGTTCTTCCGCGCATATATGCCAATGGGACGATTTCTATAGCGCCATCATCCATAAGATGTCTCACATGATTGCCTTCCATCATATCATTTAAAGCATCATAGAGAGGCATGAGGTAGGGATTGATTTTATCGGCGATATCTCCCGGTAAATAACCCAGCTTTTCGCCGGCTTCTACAGCCGGGCGCACGAGCACAATTTTTTTAAATCTTTTTTTGAGCAGGCCCTCTACCGCCATTGCTACCGCCAGGTAGGTTTTCCCAGTTCCTGCCGGGCCAATGGAAAGAACGATGTCGTTCTTCCTGATAGATTGGATGAACTGGTGTTGTGCGGGTCCCTTGGGGGTGATATAGCCCTTTTTAGGGGAAACGGCAATACGTTCCGAAAAGATTGTTTTGATATCGACTTGAGGGTCTTCCGCCATCAGTCTAATGGCAAACTTCACGTCTCCGTTTTCGACCGGGAGGTTGGCCTCATGCAGTTTTTCCAATTGCATGAAAAGATTTTCGACCGTTTCGATATCTTCAGGGTTGCCTTTGAGCCTGATATGGTTTTCGCGGGTGGTGATGCGGATGTTGAATTTTTTCTCAATCAGTTTGAGGTTGAGATCTTGACTGCCAAATAGTTCCGGAATGAGCGAGTTGTTTTCGAGAACTAATTCTTTAATGTCTGGTTTCAATCAGGGTTATCTCGATTAAAAGATGAAGAAATTTATAGGACTCATCGCCGTGTTCCCTGTGGGGGAATCAGGCTCAAAAACTCACTGCGTGTCCTGGCATCTGTTTTGAAGGAGCCCAGCATGGCGCTGGTGGTGGTGTAAGAATTCTGTTTTGCCACTCCCCGCATGCACATGCATAAATGAAGGGCTTCAATCACCACCCCCACACCAATGGGTTGAAGAATGCGGTTCAGGCTGTCGGCGATTTGTTTGGTCAGGCGCTCCTGGACTTGCAGGCGGCGGCTGAACGCATCGACAATCCGGGGAACTTTGCTTATGCCAATTATTTTCCCCTTTGGCAGATAGGCGACATGACATTTGCCAATGAAGGGAAGCATATGGTGTTCGCACATGCTGAACATGTCAATATCCTTGACAATAACCATTTCATCATAGTCTTCTTGGAATAATGCACCATTGACAAGCTCTTCAATATTGACCCAGTAGCCACTGGTTAAAAATTTTAGCGACTTCTCCACCCGCTCAGGAGTGTTCTGCAGTCCTTCGCGGGAAGGATCTTCACCAAGCTGCATCAATATTTGTTTAATGAGGTCTTTCAAATTCAGCTCCCCGGTAAATGACAAAATTGCGTTCAGACTCAAAAAGCTTGATCTCATGCAGAGTACCGTTCTCAATTTTGGGTTCGATGATATCCCAGAAATGGATGGCGATGTTCTCCGCTGTGGGAATTACATTTTTCAAAAACTCCACATCGACATTAAGATTTTTATGGTCGACCTTATCAACGATTTCCTGGTTGATCAATTTTTTTAGGGACTTGAGATCCAGCACCATTCCGGTTTCCGGGTCTACTTCCCCTTTTACGGTGACCTCCAGAACATAATTGTGCCCATGCCCGTTGGGGTTGTTGCATAAACCAAAAATATCCGCATTTTTCTCATCTGAAAAGGCAGGGTTGAACAATCTGTGGCTGGCACAAAATTCCAGACGGCGGGTGATATAAATCATCAGTAATAGGGGAAGTTTATTTAAGGTATTTGCGTTTGTTGTCTGTTGAGTAAAAACCGGGCCCGTATAAATGAAAGTTCATCTGATTGAACTGCTTGCTCAGTTGACCACCACATTTTTCACATTCGCTGAGTGGGTCGTCACTGATTTTTTGCAGGACTTCTACAATGTCCTTGCACTTTTCACATTGATATTCATATACGGGCATGGGTTTCTCTATCTTCCGACCATTGCATCGATTACATTTTATTCTTGAAGTTTCTATCTATATTATAATCCGGCGGGCGCAAAAAATTAACAAAAATAGGAGGTTCCTGGTATCAAATTAGGGAATTATTACACAAAACCTGATACATCGATCAGGCTAAGTTGTAGGCAAAACATCCGCTGGAACACGTCACCATATAATGAGGACAACTTTTGCAAGGCTCTTTCGGCTGTGCTTCAAATACATGGCTGAGAAATCGGGTATGCATCTTGGTAATTGAAAGCTCGTTTATCTGCTTGAAGTCCTTGATATTGCCAAGTTTTTTATTGTGAAACGGGAAACAGTTGAAACAATCCCCTTTGGGGTCGATGTCCATAGGGCTGTCATCCGCGCATCCAAAATAGACATCTTTATCTTTCCATGTTGTGATATCGGGAACGGACTGACTCCCATGGTAGATAAATCGCTCTACGAGTGGATATTCGTCTTCTTCTATTTTGTCCAAAAGACAGGGCGGGAACGAACAGTCAAAACGAAAACAAAGTTGTGGGTATTCTTTAATCATATCCAGCATCATCCGTCCCATTTTGGGATAATCTCTTATGGCTAGTGGTTCGTTGGTATCCTCCCCAACAATTGGGAAGGCCGGACTGACACGGACTTTATATTTTTGTCCCGGTGGCAACCCCATGTCCTGATAAATTTCATCGATTTCCCAGCACTGGGTCTGTAAATCCTGCTCGATGGAATACAGATTAAGACTGAACATGAGACCCATTCCGTTTTTGCTGAGAATTGTCTCTGCCACTTCCCGGCAACGGGCATGGTTTTTTTCAGAAATGTTTTCAGAAGTCTGCCAGTTGAGAAGAATAGAAAATTGGATCTGGCGCTCGATACTCCCTCCACGGCCTACGGTATGCAAAAGAAGATCGAGGACTTTGTCCGGCATCAAGCCATTGGTGAAAACTCCCAGAAAGGAAAAGGGCTGCATATTTTCTAGGGTTGCCAATAAAATATCGTTGAAGCGGGGATGCAGGGTGGGTTCACCACCCATGAAATTGATGAGAGAGGCATTTTTTACCCGAGGCAGCAATTCATCGAGAAAAAAATCATAATCCATTGATTTATCAGGAGTTTTTACATTCTCCTCCATATATTCATCGGCAAAGCAATAATTACATTTTAGATTGCAATAGGTATTAAGAATAAGGTTCATGGGTTACCTTTTTATCCCTTACGCGGTAAAGCAAGAAACCGGCTTTGTATTCCAGTCTGACGCTGGGGATTGCTTCCACGAAAAATGTTCAATGTTTTCGGAATATTTTCTTTGAGGGCTACCATGCCATGACGGGCAGAAGGCAAGGTCAAACCCCACTCGGGATCATAAATACCCGCCAGCATTTCATCTTGCCCCAAAACCTGTATGACAATAAACTTTTCAATGGAATGTTGTTTTTGCACTTCCAACGGCATCATCAGAGTTGCGTTTTCATTCTTGGAGCCCCGGCGCATCACCGCCTTGCCCGACTTAACCGCATTAAAAGATATGGAGGCGAAATAGTCGCCCAATGTTTTAAAAATGTATTTTTTCGGAAAAACAACGATACCAAAATTTTCGTTGTTTTTGTAGAGCTGATAATCATAACCGGACCCGGCCTGGGCCTGTATGGGCGCAATGCAAAGCATCAGGGCTATGAGGGCTAAAATGAAATGTTTCATAATACTAGGATGATACTCCATTGTTCCCTCAACAGGGGAGGAAACTGTGCAAAAACCCCATTGAGCCGAGAAGAATTATTGCTCGCCACCCTCTAACGAGGGAGGTCAATAGCAATAGGTTATCAGCCGCCAACCCGGTTTGAATGCTATAAAAATTACTGCCCATTTCCTACTGGGCGTTACCCGGCGCTTGGCCCACTGCTGTGGGAGGGAGCTGGGCAAGAGTTTATTGAGTCGAAACAACTCTGTGCCCGCCAGAGAAAGTCATTGTACATTGGCCCCACGCCTAGTGGATTTCAGTCTGACTGAAGAAATAGGACATCTCAAACGCCGCAGTTTCAGTCGCATCTGAGCCGTGAACAGAGTTTCTTTCAATATTTTCAGCAAAATCTTTGCGGATGGTGCCTGCTTCGGCATCCGCCGGATTGGTGGCACCCATCAATTTTCGCCAGTCAGCGATAGCATTTTCCTTTTCAAGAACGAGTAAGACAACGGGCCCTGAACTCATGGTGCTGGTCATGCTGGGGAAAAAAGGCCGCTCCTTGTGGACATCATAAAATCCTTCAGCCTGAGCCTTGCTGAGCAGGGTTCGTTTCATGGCAACGATTTTAAAGCCTTGCGATTCGATGCGTTCCAGAATTTTCCCGCTAAAGTTGCGTTCTACGGCGTCAGGTTTGAGGATAGCAAAAGTTCTTTCCATTTCAGGGCTTTCTTCTAAGGATTATGGGTCAAATAAAAAAAGGTATTTGGGCTTTAACGCCCAAATACCTTTTAGTTAAAAAGATGAGTTATCGTAGAACCAGTCCGGATTTTTTAAAGACAAAACCTTCGTCCAATTCCTCAATCCATTTCATTTGAATGGCATCGTTCTTGGCGATGTCCGAGCATATATAGACGCAAATCTCACAGGCCTTGCAGCGGTCTACGGAGACATAAGCGGATTTATCTGCTTCACTATAGTTGATACAGTTTGATTCCGGACAGTATTGTGTACAGAGATGGCAATTCTTAGACGAGCATATCTCCCGGTCAACTTCAGCAATGTAATACATGTTCTCTCCAGTCTTAAACGTTACGCGGTGGCTTTAGCAGGTTGTTCAACTTCAGACCAGCCTTGTTCAATGCTGTAGGCGTGCGCCGCATCCAGTACCATTTGATTGGCTTCCAGTAATTTTTGCTTCTTCGCAAATTTTTTCTCAATGGCACTGTCCAAAGCTTGCGTACCACCCGATACCACGATACCTTTTCCAACGAACCGGTCTTTAACCGATGCAGCCAGGGACTCCAGGTCTGGCAGACCGAAGATCCCGGAAATGGCACCGCACATGGCCATATTGGTAGCCAGGTCGGTTTTAGCCAGGTCATTGGCCATTTCCGTTGCGGGCAGATAGTAGATGCGCGCTTCTTTCTCCTCCAGTTCTCTTTGCTCGTCGCGAGTGAAATTAATCGGTTTCTTGCTGTTAATGAGGATGATTCCTTCTTGCTTCAAGCCGGTATAAAACGGCATGGTGTAGGACTTGCCAAGTGTAATTACGGAAGGATGAAAAATCAGGAGAACGTTCGGATAGATGATTTCCCCAATCTCGTAAATCGTTTCATTGGAAATGCGGACATAGCTTTCAACCGGTGCGTTTCGTTTTTCTGACCCGAAGAAAGGAACCAGGGAACTGAAACCACCTGAAATGACCACACCGTTACTGACAATGTGGGATGCCGTGACCACACCCTGGCCTCCAATTCCTGCCATACGAATGTTATAGCGCTTAACTTCTGCCATTTTATTTTCTCCTTACTTGTCTGATTTTTTCTTTTTGGCTTTTTTCTCAATTTCATCCAGATACTCTTTTGCCCGGGGAGAAATAATCTCTTCAAAACCATAGCGGTCCTTTTCTACTTCGAAGGCGTCTTTCATGACGTCCGGGGTCGGAATAGAGTACTCAATATTACAGGAGGTATAGGCCTGAATGTAGCTATGACCAACTTCCCGTGCCACCATGATAGCGCGGCGAGCGGTGCGTGCCACTCGTGCGGGGTTTGTCGGAGCAAGCCGGCAAATATAATCCACGCCGGCTACCTTGGCGAGACCCATAGCATCGACTTTATCCCCAAACTTTCCACGCGGAGCCATTTTGAGAACTTTACCATTTTCGGTCATGCCGCTTTCCTGTCCACCGGTGTTTCCATAAACTTCATTGTCGAGCATGATGGTGGTGAATTTTTCTCTGCGGAACCAGCTATGCATCAGTCCCTGAAAACCAATGTCGATCAGCCCGCCGTCACCCGCCATAACCACAACGTCTTTTTTCTGGTTGGGAAAACGAAT
>CATMOP010000016.1 GCA_950072225.1 uncultured Nitrospina sp. | reverse complement strand
ATTCCCGAACCTCTATTTTTGCTAATATCGTTTTTGGATACCTCCTCCTTGCAATTCCTTTTAGTAGAAGGCTCAACGTTACATTGCATGCTGTGATTGCTTCTGTAGGCTTGGTCCTCATTACCGTTGTTGCGGTACTTAACCTGATATGATTAAATCCTACAGTGGGTTTTATTCCCCGTGGGTTGTCATATCTTGTAAATTGACACTTTATTAGGATACCTCACCCGGTAGCGGCGGGCTTGTTCATTCCGGGTAGGGTAAATTATTTTATTACCCTTGTGAATGAGAGTTATTTAATTCGTTGCGTTTGTTTTTTTTCGGTGGGATTGCATGGAAAAATTTGATGTATTGGTGTTGGGTGGAGGCTTAGCAGGTGTTTCTGCCGCTCTCAGGGTGGCGGAACTGGGAGGTAAAGTTTGCCTCATTGAAAAAGGGAATATAGGTCGGGTAGGTTTTTACAGAAGAAATACGCTTTTTATGGATAGCAGAGTTTCCATCTTGCCTTCTGCAAGTTGGGATGAATACAGGTCGATTTTGGCCTCAGAGACTGAAGAATACTGTCGATCCATAAGAGAAAAACTCGATGCTCTGGGTGTGTCGGTCGTGGAAGGAGAGGGAAGACTGGCTAATGTGGGAGAGATCAGTGTTCAAATGAAAGATGGAGGGAATTTGCTATTACAGGGTAAATCGGTGATTTTGGCTTATGGGTCGAATACAAGGTTCCCATCCACTTTGCCGCATGAGGATGGAGTTGTAATTTCCATTGAGGAAGTTTCTCAACTTTCAGCACTTCCTGAAAATGTTCTTATTATAGGCGGTGGTTCCTTTGCCAGTGAGACAGCATTGGGGTTGCGGAAAAGAGGATGTAAAGTTTTTCTTTGTTACGAGCAAAAGGAATTGATTCCAGAAATGGATGAGGACTTCAATGTTGAAATTGAACGTCAGTTAAAAGAAAAGAAAATTAAAATCCTTGCAGGAAAGAAGCTGGTTTCATTTTATAAGAATGGGGCTGAACTTGGAATCACCTTGGAGACAGGTATCAAGTTTTCAGTTCACCAAATAATCATTGCTGGGGATAGATCGGGTGTTGAGGAAATTGCCGAAATCGAAAAGCTTGGAATTCGTTTGGGTGAACATCAAAAAATCTTTGTTGATGAGGGCATGATGACCAGTTTGCCTGGAGTGTATGCTGTAGGTAGCATTGCTGGTGAATTAACCTCTGATACGCTTTCCCAAGAAGAAGGTAGAGTTGCCGCAGAAAATGCCTTGGGGAAAAAAAGAAAAGTGAACCGGGAATGGGTTCCACAAATTGCCCGTCTTTCCCCTGAAGTGGCTTATGTGGGATGTAACATGAAAACGGCTGGCCACCAGGGGTTTCATCCTGTCGAGGGACTATTCGAGAGGGACTCCAATGTCGGTGGAAACTCAACTTTTTCCCAGACCATGGAAAAATATAAGATCGTCGCAGATAAAAGGTCGCGTTTAATTGTGGGAGCGCAGATCATTTCAGACCAGTCCTCGGATTGGATTTCAATGCTTTTGTTGCTGATTAAAAAGGGCGTCACGGTTGGTAATCTGGCCAACTCCATCAGTCCTGAGGGGGCTAGAATAAAGGGCTTGTGCGAGGCGGCACGAAATTGTTTGCGAGCCTTGAAGTCCCCATAAAAAAGGTGGTTTCAGGCCAATTACTTCTTGCCTTGACTCGATATTTCAATTATGTTAAAAACCAACACTTTGACAGTCGATTCTGGTCTGTCCACAGGGTCTAAAAGGGCACGGAATCCACGTAAATTTAGGCATTATTGAGTTTTATGGCTGAAGAGAAATCGAAAGAAGAACCGGCATCCAAGGATGCAAAGGGAAAAAAGGGAAAGGATAAGAAAGTTGAAACAATCTGGTCACGCCGGGAATTTTTTTCGCTGGCGGGTTGGGCCGCATTTATGGCTTCCCTAGGGCTATCTGCCTTATATTTTACGCGGTTACTATTCCCTCGTGTTCTCTTTGAACCTTCCCCGATATTCAAGGCAGGAATACCCAGTGATTATACGGTTGGTGAAGTCAGCACCAAGTTTGTTGCGGATCAGCGTGTTTGGATTGTTCGTGATGAGGAGGGAATTTATGTCATTTTTGCGTTATGTACGCATTTAGGATGTACTCCCCGTTGGTTGAGGTCCGAGAGTAAATACAAATGCCCCTGTCACGGCAGTGGTTTTACCAAGGAAGGGATAAACTTTGAAGGCCCGGCTCCAAGGCCTTTGGAACGTTTAAAAATTGCTTTGGCTCCGGACGGGCAGATCATTATTGATAAAAGTAAGAAATTTCTTTTTGAAAAGGGTCAGTGGGGCAAACCGGGTTCTAAACTTTTTGTCTGATTGCTCGCCGACTGGTTTTTAATATGTTCAACCGTAAAAGCATCGGTACAAGATAGTAAAATTCCATTTTGATGGAGGTTTAAGTTTTGGCAAGTAATTCACCCCAGATTCCAAATATAGCGGAATTGATGGATAAAATTAAAAGTGGCAAGATCTTCAGTGAAATTGCCAAGGAAATTACCGGATCGCAGATATGGACATCTAGCTTCCGACATGGTTACGCCGATACACCTCGAAACCGTGTTCTGCAAATTGCCAGTAATGTCTGGTTGCATCTTCATCCCGTAAAAATTCAACGTCACGCCCTGCGAATAAAATTCACCTGGTGCATGGGAGGGATCACTTTTCTCCTGTTTCTTTCCACGGTAGTGACTGGCGTGATCCTGATGTTTTACTACAGGCCGGTTGGGGAATATGCCTATTACGATATGAAATACCTGCAATACGATGTTCCCTTTGGCATGCTCATGAGGAACATGCATCGTTGGGCGGCTCACGCTATGGTTATCACCGTGTGGTTGCATATGTTTCGGGTCTTTTTAACCGGCTCGTATAAACCGCCGAGAGAATTTAACTGGGTCATTGGGGTGTTTCTGGTGACGTTCACCCTGCTCTTAAGTTTTACGGGTTACCTCCTGCCTTGGGATCAATTGGCGATGTGGGCGGTCACCGTAGGCACCAATATGGCGCGCGCCACCCCATTTCTGGGCAATGAAGGTCCGTTTGCGGAATTCGTCGGGGCGACTCCAAGGTATGATGTCCGTGCCTTGTTGATAGGAGGGAGCGTGGTAGGTCCCCCAGCGCTATTGCGGTTTTATGTATTGCATTGTATTTTCATTCCTTTGATTGCCGGAGCCTTGATGATTGTGCATTTCTGGCGAATCCGCAAGGATGGTGGGATTTCCGGCCCTCTTTAAGGGGCAGATTTTTTATTAAGGGGCAAGGAAAATATGGCTCAAATGGCGGCGGCACCAAAGAAAAAGGTAGAAGGGTTGGGTGGGGAAAAGCTCCATGTATGGCCCTATCTGGTTCGGTTGGAGTTCCTCTGCGCCCTTCTCGTAATTATTGCCCTTACGGTATGGTCCATCGTTATTGATGCGCCGTTGGAAGAAGCGGCGAATCCGACCAAAACCCCAAACCCTTCCAAAGCCCCTTGGTATTTCCTCGGGCTTCAGGACATCCTGGTTTATTTTGATCCCTGGTTCGCCGGTGTTGTGGCTCCCGTCCTCATCATCGTTGGACTGATGCTGATTCCGTATCTGGATGTGAATCCCAAAGGGAATGGATATTATACCTATCACGAGAGAAAAACGGCGATATGGGTTTACTCCTTTGGTTTTCTGGTGCTCTGGATCGCTTTGATCATTATGGGGGTGTTCCTGAGGGGGCCAGGCTGGAACCTGTTTATGCCCTGGCAGTACTGGGACCCGCATAAGGTTGTGGCTTTGGTCAATGTGGATCTCCCCTATGCTTTTGGGGTGCGAACCTACAATGGGGCCATGTTGTTTGGTGGCGCGGTGATAATTGGATATTTTGCGGTGGGCACCGCGATCTATTTTTTCATGGAACGCAAGGCGCTCAAGAGTGTTGGCTTCTTGAGAATGTTCCTGAAAATTGAACTTTTCCTTATCATGATGGGCATTGTCATCAAAATTGTTCTCAGGCTGGGTTTTAATATCAAGTATGTATGGGTAACACCCTGGTTTAATATTTAGGGCATCTCTGGATATTGTTTTTGGCGCGGCCCTTATAAGATAAGGGCCGTTGCCTTAGAGAAAATGTCCTGTTAAATATATATCCCTTTGAACTACTGCAGGATCGGGAAATAAATTGGCTGAAGAAGAACAAAAAAAAGATTACAAAGAAGGGGAATTTGACGAGCATATCTCGTACAGCTTCCTCTTTTTTATGGTCTCAGCGGTAGCACTTTTTGTCACGCTTTGGGCGTTCTGGGATGACGAATACGCGCGCCGGGGATACAAGGTTTATCAGAATCAATTTTTCAAGGAGCAATTTGCCGTAGCGGAAGCAAATTGGAAAAAACTCAACACTGAAATTGAGGAGACTGAGAAGCAGATTAGACAAAGCCTGGCTCAAAGTGAAGAAAAATTGGATGCCTTGGATTTCTATCAGGAGTTGGTTGAGGAGGTCCGGCTTAAACAGGTTACGGTTGATGAGCAGGAAGAATTGAAAAAGTTTGCCGGCAGCAATGTTGATGAAGCTTATTACTGGTATAAAAAAGCTCTGCATGAGGGGGCAAACTTTGATGTGGAGTTGGCGACTCTTCATTCCAGGCAAGACGTGGTGGAATCCTATAACCCGGTCATCGCGGAAAAACAGGCGATATTGCAGGAAGCGGAAAACAGGCTGTTAGAGGTCAAGGCGGGTCAGATCAAGCAGGAAAAGGAGCTGGCCCAACTAACCATGGAACGAAGTAAGTTTGAATTGACCATGGACTATTTCAAACCGTTTCCTTTTTTCTGGAAACCTGCAGAAATCCTTCAAACCGTTATTCCAGGCTTTGGCAAAAATGCCTTTAAAGAAATTATTTACCGGGTAGACCGGTGTATGACTTGCCATATTGCGTACGAGGACGAACATTACAAAGATTTTGAACAACCTTTAAAAACACATCCCCACCTTGAAATCCTGATTGAAAAACATCCCCCTGGAGTGACAGGGTGTACCTGGTGCCACTTGGGACAGGGAACGGTTACGGCTCCGGCTGAGCATGCTCATGGCTCCCACCATGAAACGGATCAAACGGTTGAAGTCAATGAACCCATACTTCAGGGTGACTACCAACAGGCAACGTGTAGAAATTGTCATGCTGAAGTGGTCAATTTGGCCGGTGCTCCGCTCTTGTCAAAGGGAAAAAGGCTCTTTATCAAACTGGGATGTCATGGTTGCCATTTAGCGGATGGTTATGCCACGGAGGCTAAGGTAGGACCCAGGCTTTATAGAGTTGCCAACAAGGTTGATCCGAGTTGGTTATACCGTTGGGTCAAAAAACCCAGGGACTATCTTCCTAAAACCCGAATGCCGGAATTTAAGTTTGATGAAAAAGATGCAATGGCAGTTACGGCATATCTTTTGGCGTCTTCGGAAGAAAATTATGAGTTGTCCGCCAAGTTTGAATCGGGCGACCCGGATAAAGGCAAAAAATTATTCGAGTCTGTGGGCTGCCAAGGCTGTCATGAACTCGATGGCAAGGGAGAAACTTTTGCTCCAGATCTGAGCCGAATTGGCAATAAGGTAAATGAAGACTGGTTGGTTTCGTGGATCGGTAGTCCCCACAGCTATAATGCAACGAGCCGAATGCCTGATCTTCGATTGAGTGAGGCACAAGCCTCCGATATCGCATCTTATCTGCTTCAGTTTGGTAAAAAACAGGTGATTCCTGGGCTTGAGGCCAAACTAACAGATCCTGAATTGATCAAACATGGGAAGAGCGTGGTTCGCCGTAGGGGTTGTTTTGCCTGCCATGATATCAAGGGAATGGAGACTGAAGGCCGAATCGCGCCGGAGTTGTCCTCCTTTGGTAGAAAAATGATTGTGGAACTGGAGTTTGGCGACTCGCATATTTCTCATACGTGGGATTCCTGGGTTAGAACCAAATTAAAAAAACCGGATTCTTTCAAAACCGAACGGGTTTTGGACAAGATGCCCGATTTTCACCTTGCGCCGGATGAAATTGATGCTTTGGTTGTGCTCCTGAAGGGTTTTAATGGAACTAAAGTGCCTGTGCAATACCGCAGGGTACTTTCTGATAAAGAGGAAATAATTGAAACAGGTCGCCGTATAATTACCAAATATAATTGTCGGGCTTGCCATAATGTTGAGGGGGAAGGCGGGCGGATTCAGAAATATCTCAAAGCGAAAGCCCAGTATCCTCCCCCATTGGACATGGGAGATTATCATGTAGGGGAACGCCTTAAAAGTTCCTGGTTATATTCTTTCCTGAGAGATCCCACACCCGTTAGAACCTGGATTAAAGTTAAGATGCCCACTTTTACTTTTTCCGATAAAGAAGTGATGGATTTGACGGCCTATTTTGAAGCGTTGTCTCCGGCTAGTAGTTATGAGGCGGATGTTCATAAAGGCAAAGATAATGCAGTGGCGCAAAAAGGCGCTGAAATGGCCAACTACATGGATTGTGGCCGTTGCCATGATGATGGGGAAAAAGGAATTGAATTCTCATTGGCCAGCCAAAGACTGCGTCAGAACTGGATTCCGAAATGGCTCAAATATACCCGAGATATGATCCCCTGGACTAAGATGCCTTCGCATTGGGTTAAGAAAGGCGATCAATTCAAGGTGCCGACCAAATACAGTGAGATCGAAACAGTGGGTGATGTGGATACCCAGGTAAATACGTTGACAGACTTGATTGTTGCCTATAACACCGCCGAACTGGACTTTGATTTGAGTCTGGGTGAAGGCGGTGGCGAAGATGAGGGGGATGACGAAGATGAGGGGGATGACGAAGAAGAGGACGACGAATAAACTTGCTCCACCCGCCGAAGATATCATATTATTAATCATTAACATTAATTGAGCGCATAAAATGGAAAATTCAGGACTGGAAAACTTTCTTTTAATCGCGACTAAACCGGATAATATTCCCATTGGAACCATGTTGCTGTTTGTGGGTTGGGTATTCTGGGTTGCTATTAGTCAGATGATCAAACATGACCGTTGGATTAAAGAAGGTAAAAAAGAAAAAGTTTGGGATGAAATGATCAAATAAGTGGCTATTTTCGGGATTATATTCGGCGCATTTTTTATTGGTATAATCCTGATTTTGTTCTTGAAGAAAACATCCCCTCCCGCTCCCCAAGAGCAAATTCATTTCGACAGTCCTTCGGATATTCCTGTCTACCTGTCTGATAGAGACGCATTTAAATCTAAGTGTGTTGAATTTCTGGAAAAATTCAATCTTGAGTATGTTCACTCTGTCTGGGCAGATGATCATGAATTGGAAATTACCCTGAATGACGTAACTCCTGTTGTCGGTGGCAGTTATCTTGCCCTTTGTATTATTGATCCTCCCGGGAAAACGGTTAATGGGATAAAGGTTAAAGGTTTTCTGGATACGGTGAAAGGGGAGGGTGCGTCACGGGGGGTTTTTATCACCACAGGATACTTTACCAATGAAGCGATTAATTTAATTGAAGATGAGCCTGTTGAACTGGTGAATGTGGTTTCTTTTTTATCCTACCTCAAAAAGTTCGGCATTTATGAACATTCACCCGACCCATCCTGACCACTAGCCGTGTGGCGGTGATATTCTTCCTCAGCCTTCCTGCCCCGAAGGGGTACAATTAGCAATAGCTTACTCAGGCAAGCAAAGAATCATCTCGGCTCAACGAGCCTTTTCAGTTGCCCCCGCGGCTAGCAGCACTAGGCCCCGGCCCAGGGCCGCCGGTGGCTGTGATATTTCACCCCACCCTTCGTTTTGTCAGCGGGGGTAAATTAGCAATAGTACTAATGGCAGATGATGAGACAAGAGCTCATTAAGCCGAGACACCTCCTTGCTAGGCAAATAAAGCCATTACCCCTCCGGGGCACGCGTGATGTCCTCTTCATTAGTCCTCATGCCCTGCAAGGGTAAGAACTCAGGTAGAATATCACGTGCACATTGGCTTCACGCCTAGTGGTCATTAATTTATTTAACCTGCGGGCCTGTGTTATTATTGAGCAATGAAAATTATGGAAAAACTAAACGACTCATCCCCCATATTTTCTTTTGAATTTTTTCCTCCTAAAGATTCCGATGGTTTTACAAATTTATTTGAAACGATTGGCCGATTAAAACCTTCTGACCCGGCTTATGTGTCTGTGACTTATGGGGCTGGAGGTAGTACACGTGCCAAAACGGTGGATCTGGTAGGAAAGATTAAAAATGATATTGGTATTGAGAGCATGGCCCACCTTACCTGTGTTGGCCATGACCAACAGGAAATCCGTTCTGTACTCGAAAATTTAAAGGCTCAAAATATTGAGAATGTCCTTGCGCTGAGGGGAGACCCTCCGCAGGGAGAGGAAACGTTCGTTAAAACGGCAGGTGGTTTTGAATATGCCAATGAGCTTGTGAGCTTTATTAAAAAAAATTTTTCGTTTTGCATTGGTGCGGCTTGCTATCCTGAAGGGCATGTGGAATGTCCGGATCTTGATAAGGATGTAGAAAATTTACAGCGAAAAGTGGACAGCGGGGTGGATTTCCTCATTACGCAATTGTTTTTTGATAATCGTTACTATTTCGACTTTCTGGATATAGTACAAAAGAAAAATATTAATGTTCCCATGATTCCAGGGATCATGCCCATTTTAAATCTCAAGCAGATAAAGCGATTTACCAAAATGTGCGGGGCGCATCTTTCCGATTCGCTAATGGCTAAATTTGAAGGGGTTCAGGACGATAATGAAAAGGTTCGGCAGATTGGTATTGAACATGCTATTGCGCAGTGCAAGGAACTGTTGGAAAATAAGGTTCCCGGTATTCATTTTTATACTTTAAATAGATCCAAGGCAACACTGGCCATATTAGAGGAACTTAAAGAATTCGCGTGAGTTTTCTGAAATTTTCCGATGGAGCTGGATTGTTAAAACTATTGCGCTCATGCGTGTCGATATACATCTTGGTAGTGGCTTGGGAACTGCCCGCCTGGGGCCAGGAAAAGGAAGCCAGTATTACGGATAATATGGTCTTGATCCACGGAGGAACCTTCAAAAGGGGATGTAATCGTTTTGGGCCTCAACATGGGGCTCCGGAACAGCTGGTCCATCTGGATGGGTTTTCGATTGATAAATATGAGGTCACTAATGAAAAATTTGAAAAAATATTTCCGGAACATTTTTTACGCCGTAGTATTTTTTCCGATTGTGACCAGTGTCCGGTTTCAAAAACCAGTTGGTATGAAGCGGCCGACTATTGCCACTTGATAGGCAAGTCGCTTCCCAGTGAAGCGCAATGGGAAAGAGCGGCGGGTAGCGGAAAGGGCTGTCAATTTCCTTGGGGCGAAGGATTTGATCTTATGAATCCGCCTGCAAGAGGTGGGTTGAAATTGAATGATAAGTCCTCCCCGGTGGGTTCATTTCCACCCAATCAGAACGGACTTTATGATGTGGCGGGCAATTTATGGGAATGGGTAGGGGACTGGTTTTCCATAAGATTTTATTACGCCGACATCCTGCACAACCCCAGAGGGCCAATACGGGGCCTTATGAAAGTTAGAAGGGGCGGATCCTGGTCAGACTCTGTAATGGCTATGGCTTCTGGCTACAGGGATTGGAGCTATCCTCTATCACGGGGATTTAACGATATCGGTTTTCGTTGTGCTATTAATTTAAAAACCCAGGGGAATAAAATTGATTACCCAGGTTAAGCTTGATTATATCAATCGGGTCATTGATGAATGCCTGGATGGTGAGGCATTGGAATTGAAAGGTAAATTTATTGGGGATGAGGGGGTGGAAGCCCTGGTCCAAACAAACCGTATTTTTGAGGTGGAAAACTTGGATCTGTCCCGTAATAAACTAACTTGGCGTGGTGCCCACCATTTGTTTCATTGTCACCTGTTTAAAAATCTAAAACGATTGTATCTTGGCGACAATAATATCTCTGACAAAGGTATAAAAGAATTACCATCTGCTGATTTCGCGGGCAACCTCTCCCTCCTCGATGTACGCTATAACAATATTGGCCCCGAGGGTGGATTAGCCGTTGTTAAATCGGAGAAGTTTAGAAAACTTCAGGTTTTAATTTTTCAGGAAAATCCTGTAGGGGATGAAACCCTGATAACACTGGCAAAAGCTCCTGCTTTTGCGAATCTGAGAAAACTAAACTTTTATCGAACGGATATAACCCCGAAAGGTATTAAAGTTTTAGCTAAATCCAAAGTGTTGCAAAGGGTTAAACAGCTTAATCTGGCAAGGAATTATCTGCATTTGGAATCTGCCCGGCTCCTGGGAAATACAAAAACGTTGACCAATATTGAAATCCTGCTCTTGTTTGACACGGGAATAGGCGATGCCGGGGTCAAGGCCATTATGGAATCTGAGGCGTTTTCCAAATTGAAAACTTTACGGGTGACATGAGGGTCTGTTTCAAGAGTAACGATCATTCAACCAGGGTTCCGCAGTATTGGAATACCCTCTTTTTTCCCAAAATCCCAGTTCATCGTAATCACGAAAAATGATCTCCCCGATCCATTTTGCCCCTTTCCAGGCGTAAAGTTGCGGAGTGATCATCCTTACTGGGCCGCCATGTTCAAGAGGTAAGGAATTATTTTCCCATTGGTGGACCAGAAGGACGTCGTATTTCATGGCTTCTTCCAGCGGTAAATTTGTTGAGTAGCCGTCCCAGGCTTTGATATAGACAAATTTGGCGCTCGGGAGGACCTGGCAGTATTCGGCGATATCGGAGAATTTTACCCCCTTCCAATTGTTATTCAATCTGCTCCAGGTGGTGACACAATGAAAGTCGGATAAGTCCGTAGTTTGAGGCAATTTGAGAAATTCTTCCCAATTGAAGGTTTTGACTGTTTTGACCAAACCTGAAACGGTTAGATTCCATGTGATCTCATCCAGTTCAGGGGTCACCCCCAAGTCCAGCACCGGCCAACTTTCGACCACTCGTTGTCCGGGGGGTGTTTTTGGATTACCATCTCGGTTCAGTTCCCCCTCACCTTGAGGAGTTTCACCCTGTAAAGCTTGTTTTTTTTGAAAAGCCTTGCGGTATTCGATCAACCGCTCCCGGCCCTTGATTCTTTTAGAATTGGGATCGTATAACATAAAGTCTAGGAAATATTATATAAGTTAATAAATAAAAAGGTTTTATTGAAATAGTTTTTGTTGCGGTTTTGGCTTTTGGTTAAATAACCAGTTAATAAGATGAAACTCCAGCCGACTGGTTACAAATTTATTATTGGAGGTCCCGGATAGTGGGCTTCCGTACATTTTTACATTTTGGCGACATATCCAAAGCTATAAATAATAAGGGTTAAGTCATTATCCCGTTTCACCGAAAAAGGAAAGGACAGTCTTTTATTCGCTGGAGCTTCCTTATCCATGAATTTCAAAATTCTTTCCTTTAATTGGCATGAGCCTTATCTATGTCTGCTGGCACGAATAGGTTATGAATTCCTAATCGTAGAACCTGAAATTACCCCTGGTCAATACAGACGTTGGGATGAAAATATGCGTCCTGTTCCGAAAAACGTATGTCTCATTTCCAAAACAACTGCCCGGGAAATGCTGGAGCGGGGGGAATTTGACCTGATTATCGCACACAACATAAAAGATTTGTTAGCGGTGAAGGACTACTCCCTGCCAAAAATTGTTGTGTTTCACAACTGTTTAACTACAGAAATTAAGTTAGCAAAAGATCAGATCAACCGGGAAGATTATCTGGACAAAGTGGATATCCTGCTGGATGGCGTCCATAAAGTTTTTATATCAGAGAAAAAACGGCAAGACTGGGGATTAAACGGTGATGTGATCCTGCCTGGACTGGATGTCTCGGAGTATGGGGGGTACAGCGGTGACAGAGAGGTGGTTTTACAGGTTGGTAACCTGCTACAGGAACGCGATTTGATGATGGGTTATTCCATTAGTAAAAAAATCGTAAGAGATCATCCATTGATGATCATGGGTATGAATCCCAATATTCCTGGCTCGCGTCTGTCACGCGGTTTTCAGGATTTGCTGGCACATTTTAGGAGTTCAAGAGTATTCATTAATACGACCGTTGAAGAATTTGAAGATGGATACAATTTGAGCATGCTTGAGGCCATGGCTACTGGAATGCCCGTGGTCAGTTCATGGAATAAATCTTCTCCCATTGAAGATGGAAAGAATGGCTATGTCTCAAAAGACCCCGAATATTTAAACCGGCGCATTGATTCTCTATTGAGGAATCCGGAAGAAGCCAGAAGGCTGGGCGGCAAAGCACGGGAAACTGTTCAGGAGAAATTTCCGTTGCAACGATTTCTTCAATCATGGAGGAAGGTAATTGAAAAATCAGTTTTGGAATTTTTAGAACGAACCGGCATCAATCTTCAAAAAAAAACTCAACCATTTAAGAATAAAATTCGGAAAAATATTTTGATGGATTTTGTGTCTTATCCCGCGACTACTGCACATTACTTGGAAAGAGCTTTCAGACAAAAACACAATGTTATAACTTGCGGTTCTCAAATAAATGACAAAATTATCAAGCTATGGAACCTGGAAGCGCTTAATTGGGAAGCCACTCCCCAGAACATTTTCAGGGGAAACGCAACGCCTTTACAGCAAGTCATGGCAGAACTGCCTGAAGGATGGCAACCTGATTTTTATTTATGGGTCGAGACGGGTTTGAGCGATATCCCTGTCGATTTATGTAAGCACGATTTGCCCAAAATTTGTTATCTCATAGACACCCATATAAATTTTGACCGGCATCTTGAAATTGCTGGAAATTTTGATTTTGTATTTTTAGCCCAAAAGGCGTATGTGCAACCGATGATACAGGCAGGGATCAAAAACGTCATGTGGCTACCCTTGGCTTGTGATCCTGAAATTCATGGAAAGGTAAAGGTTGACAAGGAATTTGATGTGGGATTTGTCGGCTCTATTTCGTCAACCCTGGATCGCCGAAAAAATCTTTTGGAGAAACTAAAAAAACAGTTTGATCTGGACTGCCAAAGAAAATTTATGGACGAAATGGCGGAGCATTATAGTAAATCCCGTATCATTTTTAACAATGCCATAAATAATGATCTCAATATGCGCGTATTCGAAGCTTTATGTAGCGGTAGCCTGTTGGTTACCGATTTTGCACCCGGGAGTGGGCTTGAAGAATTCTTCAAGGATAAGGAGCATTTAGTTATTTATAACGATGAAAACCTTGAAGAAATTGTTTCCCATTATCTCAAGAATAAACTGGAGCGGGAAAGGATCTCAAGCGAAGGCAGAAGAGAGGTTCTAGCTAAACACACTTATGGACATCGTACGGAATGGATGATTCAAGTCTTAAATGAAAAAATTTCTGGTGTCGATGAAAAGGAGCCTGTTTCGATGAATGAAAAACCTATTTCCTATTATGAAAATGTCAGAAATGATTTGATTCCACTTATTCCAAATGATGCGAAGTGTATTTTGGAAGTGGGTTGCGTGTCAGGAATGACGGGGCGGGAACTTAAAAGACGCAACGGGGCTTTTGTGGCAGG
>CATMOP010000015.1 GCA_950072225.1 uncultured Nitrospina sp. | reverse complement strand
TCCTTTGGAGCTACCAAAAGAGTTAGCGAAAAGCCAGACTGCCGTGATCACCAGAAGCACGGAAAATAGTCGTTTAAAATTCTGGTCGGACACGTGTTGCAGTAGGTGCGGCCCGATTTGTGCGCCGATCACACCTCCCAGAGCCAGAATCAATCCGGTTTTAAGGTCAATATTTCCTAACCGGTAATGCGTTAGAATAGAAGATATCGCCGTCATTAAAATAAAAACAAAGGCTGTGCCTACCGCCAGTTTTGCTTCCCGGCCCAGGAAGATCAACAGGGGAACCACCAGAAAGCCCCCTCCCAGCCCGGTACCCGAAGAAAGAATACCTATGACTATTCCAGCCAATGCCAATGTGATCAATTTTTTCCTCCTCTCTCTACCCACTTTTCTTCTAAATTATCTAACACCCCGGCACCAATGGAGTCTCCCCAAACATTGATAGTAGTCCTGCATCGGTCCAGAAACCAGTCGATCGAAAGCAGCATGCCGATTCCCTCCAGGGGAAGTCCCACAGACTGAAGTACCATCACCATGGTGACCAGTCCGGCTTCCGGAATTCCCGCCGCGCCTATGCCGGCCAGCGTTGCCGTAAGAAATATGATCATCTGGTCTCCCAACCCCAGTTGAATCCCCAGCATTTGTGCAATGAACATGGCTGCAACCGATTCATAAAGAGCCGTGCCATTCATATTCACCGTAGCGGCCAACGGCAGGACAAAAAGACAGGATTTCCGGGAAATCTGATTGTTTTTTTCGGCACAGTCGATGGTGATCGGCAAAGTGGCGGAACTGCTCGCTGTTGAAAAAGCCGTGGTGAGTGCTCCCACCACATTTTTAAAATAAATAATAGGATTCCTCCGGGTTATCATATAAAGAATAGCCGGCAACACCACAAGTCCGTGAATCAAAAGCGCAGAGATGACGGTGGTGACATATTTCCCGATTTTTGCCAACTCAGCCAGAAACAGGTCCCCACCTCCCGCGGCACCCAGTTTGGACGCGATCAACGCGAAAACCCCGATCGGCGCGAAATACATCAGCAGATGGACGATCTTCATAATCGCAGCGTTGACCGTATCAAAAAAATCGATCGCCCGTTTGCCCGGTTCCCCCAGCGTGGTTAAAACTCCACCAAACACTAAGGAAAACATGATGAGTGGAAGAATCTCCATATTCGCCATCGATTGCACCAGATTGGGAGAAACAAAACTTTTAAGAATGTCGGTGATGGCAACAGATTCCTTGCCCACAACTTTGTCAGGCACTTGCTCAACTGTCATCTCGACAGCGACACCCGGCTCAATAATGTTGACCATTACCAATCCGATACCCACTGCAATGCAAGTGGTTATCAAAAAATAGGACAATGCAATAAAGCCGGTTTTGCCTACCTTCCTGATATCCCCCAAACCTGCAATGCCAACGATCATCGAAGAAATGATTAAGGGCACCACCAACATTTTCAAGGCATCCAGAAACATCTCGCCGATCCACTCCACCGCCAGCATCATGTTTCCAAACATCCACCCGGAAAATATTCCCAGAACAATGCCCGCAATCATCAGATATAAAAGCCCATTTTTTTTCATCACGAATTATCCTAAAAAACAAAATTTTTCAAACCCACCAACAGGGCTTATAATACAGAGTAACGGAGGCTTTGCAATTCCTAACCTTAACGAACACCCGGAACCCAATATAACCGGAGGATAGTCATGGCAGAAACCGTCAAACTCGCCTATCAGGGAAAAACCTATGAGTTCCCGGTTCTAGAAGGCACCTGTGGAGAAAAAGCCATAGACATTTCCACTCTGAGAACGACCACAGGACTGATTACTTTTGACCCAGGATATATGAGTACAGGGTCCTGCCAGAGCCAGATCACCTATTTGGATGGAGAAAAAGGAATCCTGCTATACCGGGGTTATCCCATCGAACAGATCGCCGAGAAGAGCTCCTTTATCGAAACCGCTTGTCTTCTCATCTATGGGGAGCTCCCAACCCGTGAGCAACTCGATTACTTTCAGTACCACTTGGTACACCATTCCATGGTTCATGAATCCATTAAGAATCTCTATGATGGATTCCCCAACAACCCACATCCTATGGCGGTGTGCAGTGCGATCGTCGGTTCCCTGGCAACATTCTATCAAAACGAATTGAACGTCAGAAACGAGCGGGAAGTGGAAATCGCCATCCACAGGCTGATGGCAAAACTGCCAACCATTGCTGCATACAGTTATAAAAAATCTATTGGCCAGCCTTTCCAATATCCTGACAATACTCTGAGTTATTCCGCAAACTTTTTGAAAATGATGTTTTCCCTTCCCTGCGAACCCTATGAGGTGGATGAAGACGCGGCCAAAGTTCTTGATGTTTTATTGATTCTGCACGCCGACCACGAGCAAAATTGCTCCACCAGTACCGTTCGCTTGGTCGGAAGTTCCATGTGCAACCTGTTTGCATCGGTGTCGTCCGCGATTTATGCCTTGTGGGGTCCTCTTCACGGAGGCGCAAACCAGGCCGTAATTGAAATGCTGCAAAATATTCATGATGATGGGGGAGATGTTAACAAGTACGTGCAAAAGGCCAAAGATCCCAACGATTCTTTCCGGCTGATGGGGTTTGGACACCGAGTTTATAAAAACTTTGACCCACGCAGCCGAATCATCAAAAAACTGGCCGACAAAATTTTCAGTAAACCGGGAGCTCAGGAACCGCTTCTTGATATCGCATTGCAACTGGAAGAGATCGCCATTAAGGACAGTTACTTTATTGAGAAAAAACTTTACCCAAATGTTGATTTTTATTCGGGCTTGATTTATAGAACCCTGAATATTCCCATCAATATGTTTCCGGTTATGTTCGCCATAGGCCGCTTACCAGGCTGGATCGCTCAGTGGAAGGAGCTTCAGGAAGACAAACAGTTCAAGATTGGCCGTCCGCGACAGTTGTATAAAGGTTCTCCTAAAAGGGATTACGTTGCTATTGAAAACAGGCAGGAATAAAAAAATTACTTTAATCAGGCGAGCTCAATGGTGCAGGTGAAAGGAAATTCTTCCATAGCGGCTGCAGAATGCACCTGGTCGACCTTAAACTCAGCCTGTTCTAGTGGCAGAGTCACGACAAGGGCGGCGCCATGAAGATGAATTTCATACATCAGCTTTTCTGCGGCCGAATAATCTTTGCTGAACAATTTGATCAGAACCCGAATAACGAATTCCATAGTGGTGACGTTATCGTCCCACATAATAATTTTATAGAGGGGAAGATAGGCCTGACGGGTTTCCCCTTCGGATTCCTCAATAATTCCCGGCGAAAAAGGTAATGTTTCTACTGGCATAACGACTAACAAGAAATCGCCCCGCAAGGGCTAAGGGTTCGATAAACAGATCTTTTCCCATTCTAAAATAATATTAAAAAATATAACAACTTTTTTTATTTTTTTCTGTCCGAAACTATGAGTTTTAACCCTTTACAGCGTTATTCTTTCCTGATTATTCCCATTTTCGGCATAATATTCACCAGCTTTTGCCCAACCACCTATGCCTTGGAAGCAAAATTGGCAAAACCGATAACGCTGGGCGAATATAATAACTTCCTCCCTGTAGGAAAAATAACCCGGTTTGCCGGAGAAACCCTGTACTACGACATCAGTTTCCTGTGGTTTACAAACGCCGCCTCTGCCAAAGTGAGCTTTTTTGAGGAGCATGGAAAATATTTTTCAGTCCTGGAAGCCAGCACCAAGGGCTTTATTGGTTTTTTCACATCCTACCGCAAGCATTTTTACAAGACTGAATTCGAAATCATTGATAACGGCAAAAAGCTCCGGCCCAAAACCTTTCTACGGCAGGTTACAATTGGCAGTCAGGTGGAAACCACCCGGCATAACTTTGATTATGTCAATCGATTGCATTCATGGGAGAAACATGTGAATGAAGACAAGGTGGAATCAGGACAAAGGGAGATTCCTCCTGAGGGCGCTTTCAACGATATTCTCACCTCTTTTTACAACGTACGAAACAGCGTTTATGGAAAGTTGGAGAATGGAAGGAAATTCAAAATCAGAACCATCCCCGAAAAGGGACATGCTGAAATTTCCGTTCACATCTGGTCGAAGCAGGATCAGGAAAGATTTAGAATTGAAGAGGAACGGGAAAAAAGGGACGAGCTGTTATTCAACATCATTGTGCCAAAAGAAATTTTCAAGACCGAAACCGGAGAACTGAGGGCCTGGATATCCAAACATTATGTTCCGGTTGAAACCACCGTCAAAGATTATATTTTGCTGGGCGATCTGCACGCAAAGTTCACTCGCAGAGAAGTCCACCACTAGGCGTGGGGCCAACATGCAACAACTCTTTCTGCTAGCAAAGAGTTATCTCGGCACAACAAGTCATTGCTATCTGCCTCCCCTGCTAAGGGCTCACAGGAACAACTATTACTACAAAATTACCTCGGTGCCAACATACAAGGGGTAATAAGGGGATTGAGGGGTTGGTTTTTACGTCTCTAGTGATTGCCCATTGCCACCGGCGGCTCGCCGGGCCTAGTGGTTTTAAACATCGAAAGCCAGAACAGGCGCGTCTTGCCAGATATTAACTTCTGTCGTCTCATCCAAAGTGACCCTACCAAAATGGACCGTATAGGGTTTCTCATTTTCGCAATCATACTCGATGGTAATTTTTTCTATCTCCCATTTGCCGGACTCCGGCCCAACCAGAGTTAAACTATGGGCAAAACTGTTCACATCAAAACTTCCTTCAAAAACCTTTCCGGACTCCGCAGACCCCGTAACATTTTCAAAAGGCAATTTATGATTATTGAAATTGAAATGCACAGGCTCAGACATCCCCTGCTGGCCGGTTTGCACCTTGACTTTAAACGTATTGACTCTCGGCATGGTTCCCTCAGGAAAAATAGGGGTTTAAACCCGCTGTATGGTCGGTTTCATCGAAGATCGCACCCACCATAGGTACGGCCTTTCTAAATGAGGTGTGAATCCCCTGTTTGAGGGTCAAATCGGCGGCACTGCACCCCTGACATCCTCCGCCCATTTGTATGGTGACTGAATTCCCTTTAACAGCAAGTAGGCTGATATTTCCGCCGTGCCCGGCCACTCCTGGGTTGACCTCGTCATCAATCACTTTTTGAATTCCTTCACGAATGTCCTCTTCAGAAGGCAGATTAGAAATGATTTTTTCCGCGATAAGGCCTTTACCCGCCCCCAGTGCATCCCGAATTGCCGTACCGACTTCCTTAGCCAGAGGGATCCAGTCAACCAGGGTTTTATCCTTGCGGGTAACTGTCACGGTGGATTCGCATACTAAAACGACTTCCACATCGTCCAGGCAAAACAGAGCTTCAGCGAGGGAAGATTCCGTCGCGCTTTCAAAATCCGAGAAATACCAGGAATATCCCTTCATCAAGGGACGGTTAACGGTGAAAAGGCATTGATCCCCAGTTGGAGTAGGTTGCGCCTTGATGGAAACTTCATCGGAATCTTTTGGGAAAACGCCTTCAGAAATAGCCGAGATTTGGATAACACTGCGAACTACAGGAAAATTCGATGGTGTCTCTGTTTCAGGTTCGGGTTCAGGTTGAGAAACTTCAGCCACAGTACTTTTTTCAACCTCTTCCGCCATCACCGATGATTCCGGTTTTGCTTCTTGCTTCATACCCGTGAAAATACGTTTCATAAAGTTCAAAGGATTGTCTCCTGTAAAGTCAGTTTTGCTACTAATACCACAATAACCCTCTATTCTTCATATAGATGCCAGAAATACAAGAAAGTCGCAAATTTCCCTGCAAAATTTCCTCTGGTTTGCGGCTTCCCTCTACAATTTTGTTTACTATCGGTCTTTTAGTCCGAAAAAAAATAATTGCCCCCACAGTTTTCCAGACACCCCGGTGTGAGTAAACACGATAAAGGGTCAAACCTGAAAAGCGTTCTCGAGCAGTTCGATTTTCCATGAACCCGGCGTATCGGATGTCAAGGCCACCACGTCGAACCGCATAGGTCTGTCCGAGATTCTCTTCCTGGCAAGGAAACTTTTAGCGGTTTGGATAATTTTTCGCTGCTTTGCCGGTGTTATGGCCATAAAAGGATGACCAAACTCATGACCCGCTTGCGCCTTGACTTCAATAAAAACGATCACCCCGCCCTGCTCGGCTATGATATCTATTTCACCCACTTTAGCGCGGAAGTTTTTTTCAAGAATCCGGTAACCTTTCTTTTTTAAAAAGGTCAACGCGGCAGACTCGCCTTCACGGCCAAATTGCAATCGCTCCTTAGTCAATCCAATCCTCCTGCGGAGAACCTCCGCTGGTAACTTGCAATAGCTTTTTCGGGCAAGCAAGAATTTATCTCGGCTCAATGAGCCACTGCTCTCTGCCACCGGCCCCTTGGCCGGGGCTAGTGCGCGGTGTTCCAGTTTTTTCCCCACCCCATATCCACCACCAAGGGGACTTTAAGGGCGACCACACCTTCCATTTCCTTTTTAACCAGAGCCCGCATTTCTTGTTCCTCCTCTTCCGGGCATTCAAACACCAACTCATCATGAACTTGCAGGATCATTCGGGATTTTAATTTTTTCTTCCTTATTTTTTGTGCCAATCGAATCATAGCAAGTTTGATCAGGTCCGCCGCACTTCCCTGGACCGGTGAGTTGATCGCAACTCTTCCTGCCGCCTCCCGTAATTGCCGGTTCTGGCTTTTAAGATCCGGCAAATAGCGTTTTCGATTCATCATAGTCTGGGTATAACCAACTTCCTTTGCCTCGGCCACAGTCTTCTCCATATAAACTTTGACTTTTTTATAAAGCGCGAAATATTGATCGATGAATTTTTTAGCCTCCTTGGGATAAATTTTCAACTGCCGCGAGAGACCAAAAGCACTCAAGCCATAAACGATGCCAAAGTTCACCGCTTTGGCCATTCTTCGGCTTTCCGCATCCAGACGATCCGGGGATGTCCCAAAAATTTCGCAAGCGGTACGGGTGTGAATATCTTCACCCATTTGAAACGCTTCAATCAAAGCTTCATCACCAGAAAGGTGGGCGAGAATCCTCAACTCCACTTGGGAGTAATCCGCCGAAAGCAGATGATTATTTCCTTCCGCGATAAACGCTTTGCGGATTTCGCGTCCCATTTCGGTACGTATTGGGATGTTCTGCAGGTTTGGATTACTGCTACTCAACCGCCCGGTAGCCGCTACCGTCTGGTTGAACGAGGTGTGAACCCTTCCCGTTTTACTGAATATTTCATCTTGCAGCGCATCCACGTATGTGGACTTGAGTTTGCCCAATTGCCGATAGGCCAATACCATTTTAGGAAGATCGTGCTCCGCCGCCAATTGCTCCAAAACGGTGACATCGGTCGAATAGCCGCTCTTGGTTTTCTTGATGACGGGCAGTCCCAGTTTTTCAAACAGAATCACCGAAAGCTGCTTAGGGGAATTGATATTAAACTCCTCTCCGGCTATGGAATGAATTTTCTTTGTATGAACTTCGATTTTTTTTTCTATTATCGTGGAAAGATTTTGCAGATGCTTTTGATCCAGTTTCATTCCATGGATTTCCATTTCTGCCAGGACTTCTAATAGAGGTAGTTCCAATTCCTGGAAAAGCTGAAGGTCATCGCCTTTTAAAATAGAAGAAAGTTTTTCATAGAGTCGCCAGGTGATATCCGCGTCTTCCGCCGCGTACTGGGTTGCAAGCTCGACATCCACTTCATCGAACCCAATCTCTTTGGAGGCGGTGCCCACCACATCCTTATATTTGATAGTGGTGTGGTCTAAATAATCCTGGGCCAAAGCATCCATATTATGCCTCCTGCCGGAAGGATTCAAAATATAGGAAGCCAGCATGGTATCGAAGACAATTCCCTGCAGGTTAATCCCTTCATTTTTTAACACAATCAAATCGTATTTGATATTCTGACCAACTTTTTTAATTTTTGGGTCTTCAAGTAGTGGTTTGAGTTTCTTGATAACCCAATCTAGGGCCAACTGGTCGGGAACCCCCAAATACCGATGAGCTAACGGAATGTAGCAGGCCGCCCCTTCTTCACAGGAAAACGAAATTCCCACCATCCGAGCCCGGACCGGATGCAAGCTTGTGGTTTCCAGATCCAGCGCGAAAATTTTTGATTTCTTTAATTGTTTGAGCCATCTCTCAAAATCCGCCTTGGTGAGAAGAGTTTCATACTTGCTTGCAATCGCTGGTGAACTCACAACGGGGTCGGAATTATCTTCCAATTCTCCGAGCAAGGAGGAAAACTCAAATTCAGAAAACAGTTTTTTCAGTTCCGTATTGTTGGAGGGCTTGAGCTTAAGATCCTCAAGATTAAATTCCAACTCCATGGACGTATTAATGGTCACCAGTTGACGGCTGAGTAGGGCCATCTCCTTGTCCTGAACAAGTTTTTCCCTGAGTTTTTGCTTGTCCACTTCGTCGATCCGTTCATACAACTCTTCTATCGAGCCGAATTTACGGATAAGTTCCGTGGCGGTTTTGGGGCCCACCCCTTTAACTCCAGGAATATGATCACTGGAATCGCCCATCAAACCCATCACCTCAATCACCCGGTCTGGGGGCACACCAAATTTTTCCTCCACACCTTCTATATCAAACCATTTATTTTTCATGGTATCGAGCATGCGGATATCGGGACCGATCAACTGCATCATATCCTTATCCCCACTGACTATGACTACCTGCAAACCCTCTTCCGCACCTTTTTTAGCCAGGGTTCCCATAATATCGTCAGCTTCATAACCGGGAACCCGGACGCTGTGAATATTAAAGGCCTGTACCAGAGGTTCAAAATAGGGGAATTGTTTTGCCAGGTCTTCAGGAGGCGCTTCCCGATTGGCTTTGTAATCGGCGTACATTTCGTGACGAAAAGTCTTTTCCTTACTGTCGAAAGTCACCGCCAGGTAATCTGGCTTTTCGTCTTTCACCACTTTCTGCAACATATTGATGAACCCGTACAGGGCATTGGTGGGAAATCCTTTTGATGTCGACAGAAATTGCCGGATACCATAATAGGCCCGAAAAATGTAAGAAGAACCATCTATCAGGTAGAGGGATTTAGGTTTGCTCATAAGTTACCCTTAAATATAAAAAATGCTGACCAAGTATAAAGTCGCGGCTTTACCGTGTCTAATTAATTGTGTTATCATAAAACTCCCTTATGGTAATGAACTAATTGAATTAAAAGGCTTAAATTGGAGCCCCATAAAAATGCGCGCCTTGAAAGGTTCATCAAAAAAGCCTGATGCCCAAGCCCAGTCAATTATCGAAACCGCCTGCAGGGTTCTGAGCATTGAGAGCCAGGCTATAGCGGAACTTAAAAGCAAGATTGATTCCCAATTCGTTGAGATTGTGCGCCACCTGAGCAAGTGTGAGCACATTGTTATTACAGGAGTTGGAAAATCCGGGCTGATTGGGAAAAAAATTGCATCCACGTTCTCAAGTATCGGACTGCCTTCGCTTTTTGTGCACGCGGCAGAAGCCAGCCATGGAGATCTGGGTATGATTTCTAAAGGAGATATGGTAATTGCCATTTCCAACAGTGGGGAAACGGAAGAGATTGTCAAATTATTGCCGGTTTTTAATCGAATTGATTGCACTCTGGTGGGGATGACCGGCAACATGCAATCTTCCCTGGCTAAACGAAGCGATTATGTTCTCGACATCAGCGTTAAAGAAGAAGCCTGCTCGAAGGATCTGGTTCCCACCGCCAGCACAACAGCGACCTTGGCAATGGGTGACGCGCTTGCCATGGCATTGATGGAACTTCGCGGGGTACAGGAAGAGGATTTTGCGCTCAACCATCCCGGCGGAAGTCTCGGTCGGAAACTGCTCACCCTGGTCGATGACCTGATGCACTTTGGCGAGGATATTCCCAGGGTAAAAGAAAATGCTGACATCTACCAGGTACTCAAGGAGATCTCGCACAAAAGATTGGGAACAACTCTGGTAGTCGGAGATCAGGACCAACTTCTCGGCATCATTACCGATGGGGATTTACGGCGCCTGATTGAAAAGAAAAAAGACATCTCCCAAACCCGCGCAAAGGAAATGATGGCCAGCCATCCCAAAACTATTTTAAAGGATACCCTGGCGGCTAAAGCCGTTAGAATTATGCAGGACCATTCCATCACCTCCCTGGTTGTGGTCAATGATGACCAGAAAATAGAAGGAATCATTCATCTACACGATATCCTCAAAGCAGGTGTCGTTTAACCCTTTCCCGGATACCTCCCGATTCAAAATATGACCGGCGACGAAATCAGGAAAAAATTCCTGCAATATTTTAAAGACCGGGGGCACACAGTTGTGCCCAGTGGTTCACTGGTACCCAAAAATGATCCAACTCTTATGTTCACCAATGCGGGAATGGTGCAGTTTAAAGATGTGTTCCTGGGTGAAGAAAAAAGGAATTATAACCGCGCTGTATCGGTGCAAAAATGTGTTCGCGCAGGTGGAAAACATAATGACCTGGAAATGGTCGGACGCACAGCCCGGCATCACACTTTTTTTGAGATGCTTGGCAACTTTTCGTTTGGGGATTATTTCAAAAAAGAAGCCATTCAGTTTGGCTGGGAATTCTTAACCGATGTGATTGGCCTGCCCCGGGACCGTTTATATATTTCTGTCTTCGAAGATGATGACGAGGCCTTCAACCTGTGGGCCAATGAGGTGAAAATGCCGCGCGAGCGGATATACAAGATGGGAGAAAAGGATAACTTCTGGGCCATGGGTCCCACCGGCCCCTGCGGCCCCTGCTCGGAAATTTTTATCGACCAAGGTAAAACGGTAGGTTGTGGACAGCCTTCCTGCAAGGTCGGTTGCGATTGCGACCGATTCCTGGAAATCTGGAATCTGGTTTTCATGCAATACGATCGGGATGAATCCGGCAAACTCAGTCCGCTTCCCAATCCCTGTATCGACACGGGGATGGGCTTGGAAAGGCTGGCCGCTGTCGTTCAGGGCCGCACCACCAATTACGACACCGATCTCATGATGTCCATCATCAAGGAGGCAGCCCGCATCACAGGTAAAGAATATGGCAAGCAGGATGAGGTGAATGTCTCTCTTCGAGTGCTGACCGACCATGCCCGCGCTTCGGCATTTTTAATCAGCGATGGAGTCATCCCCTCCAACGAGGGCCGGGGTTATGTCTTGCGTAAAATAATGCGGCGAGGCCTGCGACACGGAAAACTTCTCGGCCAGAAAGGCCCCTTCTTCTACCGTATCACCAGCAAGGTAATTGATGACTTTAGAGAAGCGTATCCCGATTTAAACAACAACAAGGACTTCATTCAAAAAGTTATCATTAACGAAGAAGAAAGTTTCAGCAATACCCTGCATTATGGAACCCAACGCCTGGAAGAAATTCTGGAAAAAGTGCGTAAGGAAAAACTCACCACCATACCCGGAGAAGAAATATTCAAGCTCTACGATACCTACGGTTTCCCTACGGACCTGGTAGAAGAAACCGCCAAGGATGCCGGGTTGACCCTCGACATGGAGGGATACACCCGAGCCATGAATGAGCAGAAGGCCAAAGCCATGGCATCCTGGAAAGGATCAGGAGAAAAAGAAGTCGCCTCTTTTTATAAAGAATTCTTGCAGTCCTCTCCTCCAACAATCTTTGAAGGTTATGGAACCACGCAGGGCAAGGGCCGGGTATTAGCCATTTTAAAGGACCAGGAACCTGTAGATTCTGCTAGTTCAGGAGATGAGATAGAGTTTCTGACAGACAAAACTCCTTTTTATGGAGAATCCGGGGGACAGGTTGGGGATTCGGGTCGGGCTTTTAATGAAAATATTCAACTGGAACTCAATGACGCGAACAAGCCCCTGCCCGGCTTGATTGTTCATAAAGCAAAAATTATCCAGGGAACCCTTCATACCGAGGACAACCTGACTCTGGAGGTAAACCGGCATACCCGGGGAGACATCGCGCTCAACCATTCTGCCACCCACCTTTTACACGCGGCACTCAAGGAAGTTCTAGGCGAACACATAAAACAGGCTGGCTCGTTGGTCGCATCCAATCGATTGCGGTTTGACTACACCCATTTTTCTCCCTTGACGGACAAAGAAAGAATCCGCATTGAATCCCGTGTAAATGAAAAAATCCGGGAAAACATTAAAGTTTCAACACAGGAAATGGACATTGATAGCGCCATAAAAGAAGGCGCGATGGCATTGTTTGGGGAAAAATATGGCGAGACGGTCCGTGTTGTAAATATCCCCGGTTTCAGCAAGGAATTGTGCGGCGGCACTCATATTACCGCGACCGGGGATATCGGTTTGTTCCGAATTACTTCCGAAGGGGGGATCGCATCTGGCGTTCGCCGCATCGAAGCCGTAACCGGAGCCACGGCTTATGACACCATCCGGGCCGAGCAGGAATCTTTATCGGCAATTCGCGGACTCTTAAAAGCTCCTTCCCACGAGGAAATTGCAAAGCTGAAAAAGCTGTTGGCAAAAAACCGGCAATTGGAAAAGGAGGTCTCTGCTCTAAAGGAAAAACTGGTCAGCGGTAAAGAATCTACCGGTACCGATGATGTGCAAAAAGTAGGTGAGATTTCGTACCTGATCAAGAAACTGGAAGGTATGGATGCAAAAACCCTGCGCACTTTTATTGACAATGCCAAGAACCAATTAAAATCCGGGATTATTGTCGTGGGCTCTGTTGCCGATGGTAAAGTCTCCATGGCAGCAGGCGTCACAAAAGACCTAACCGATAAATACCATGCGGGAAATATCATCAAGCAAATAGCCGTAATCGTGGGAGGAAATGGCGGCGGCAGGCCGGATATGGCACAGGCCGGGGGTTCCGAGATTGATAAACTCGATGAAGCCCTCAAAAAAGCAGAAGAATTGATCCGCTCCACCTAACCCCACTTTTAAAAGTTCTATAGAAATGGTCCAGGGAATCCTGTATCATTTCTTTTCATCTATCAACTGAACCGGTTAGATATCCCGGAAAGGATTAGAAATGAGCGAAATACTGGGTTCCGCGGGTAAGACTTCCCCGATCAATCCCATCAGAAAAAAAGAACTCGATGACAATTGGAAAACCGTCGCGGCTAAAGCGGTCACCGATGATACATTTAAAAAGAGCCTTGCCAAAGACCCCTTTAAAGTCTTGGAAGCGCAGGGGTTGAAGGTCGATCCTGAAATCAAAGTCAATTATGATGAAACAAATGAGGAGTATAACATGGTCGTTGCCGCAAACGCTTCGGAAGAAGTGCAGGCAGAAGCCAAGTGGTGGAACTGGCGTTTAAAGATAATCAAAGAGTTCGATCAAAGCTTAGATCGCAAAGTAGGAAACGTAGTCGGATTTCATGAAGGCGACATGCCCAGAAGTATAATCTAAATCAATGCGCCCGTAGCTCAGCTGGATAGAGTGGCGGTTTCCGGTACCGTAGGTCGGAGGTTCGAATCCTCTCGGGCGTACCATTTAAAAATAAGTACTTAGCCCATATTAAGCTAGGTGCTTATTTATTACATTTTCTCTATTTACACCCTATTTACACCCAAACTTCCCCTTATGGTGAGCAAAAGGAAACGGTGGGGCTTG
>CATMOP010000014.1 GCA_950072225.1 uncultured Nitrospina sp. | reverse complement strand
TTTTAATCTACAAACCCAGGGCTCCCGATCATGCTGGAAATTAAGGAACAGGAAACACTACCTTTCACAGAAAACAACCAACCTCCGGAAGAAATCTATAAATATAATAAGCGAATCGATGACCTTATCGAAGATGCAGAAATCGAAGCGGAAATCGAAGCGGAAAAAAAGATTCGGTCAAAAAATTCGCGCATGTTTTCCATTTCTATGATTGGCATCGTTCTTTTAGGGCTGGTATATTTCCAGGTAAATCACCAAACCACCACCTCTCCTGTTGAACCTTCAAAAGAAGCCCAGGTGAAAAAACCTAAGACGGCAGAAGAAAGATTGGCTAAACAGGTCCCTGTGGTGGAAGATGGGTCAAGTAGCTCCGGCATCCCGGTTCCGCCAACTACAGGTCCGGCAAAGCCGTATACCAATCCATTCATCACACCGCCAAAAACCAAAAGCACCACGCCCTCGACCACAATCAGGGAAGTAAAAAAATCGGCCAAAATTGAAAAAATATTTCCAAGTTCTAAACCAAAATCGATCCAAAAAAAAATAACATCGCCAACAAAAAATGAAAACTCGAGATTCTTTATTCAGGCAGGCGCGTTCAGCGTCAAGAAAAATGCGGATTCGTTATTAAATCAACTTAAGGTCAAAGGCTTTTCACCCTCCATACAGACGAGGTCACAAAATTTAAATCAGCATGTCGTAACGGTTGGAAACTTTGCCAATACAAAAGCTGGGGATAGTATATTAAAGGAACTGGCCAACAAAGGATTCAACGCCTCTTTTTATAAAGCCAAAAATTCCTTTCGCCTTAAAATCGGCCAATTCAATAGCCTGAAAGATGCCCAAAAACTGCAGGACCACCTGAGTTTAAAGGGCTTTTTGTCCGAGTCGCACAGGGCAAACTTGCCCGTTAAAACCTATATCGTACAATTGGGAGTTTTTCCCAACCGCGAAAAAGCACTCCTCACCCAGGAAAAACTGGCCCGAAAGGGATATCCTAAAACCTTCCTACGCTAACCAGCCAGCGGCTGACGGCAACTAGCAAAGACTCAGCAAGGCGAGATAACCTGTTGCTCACTCATTCATTTTATTGCACACTTGCCCCACGCTTGGTGGTGGGCTATTATCTTTTCATGTTTTTCAGCTAAGGCTTAAATTGCTCGACCTTGTACAAATTATTGCCGGACTGGCACTATTATATTATGGTGGAAACTTCCTGGTAACAGGCAGTGTTCGCCTTGCCCGTATACTAAAAATCAGTCCCTTTGCAATTGGAGCCACGGTCATCGCATTTGGCACCTCCGCTCCCGAACTAGCCGTTGCCCTTCTCGCCTCCTTAGAGGGCAACCCGGAACTGGCTATGGGAAATGTTATCGGTAGTAATATCGCCAACATTGGCCTCGTTCTCGGTTTAACCGCTCTCTTGACGCCACTGTCAATCGGACCCGATCGCCTCAGGCGGGAATCTGCCCCACTGCTTTTCGCTTCCCTACTCATTGTAGTGATCGCCTGGAACCTGGAAATCAACCGCGCTGAAGGATCTTTCATGGTTTGTCTCTTAGGTCTCTACATATGGAGGTCATTCAGTCATAAAGAGGATATTGTCGAAGAAATGGAAGATGAGGCCCCTCTTTTTGCAGGAAAAGATCTCTACTTTCAAATATTGCTGATCATTGTGGGACTTGGGCTTTTGGTTGGAGGCGCTGAATTCCTAGTTGCGGGAGGCGTGGGAATCGCCCGCAACCTGGGAATTAGCGAATGGTTCATAGGTATCACCATCGTTGCCATAGGAACCAGCCTTCCGGAAATTGTTTCCTCCATGATCGCCGCAAAACGGGGGCATGGAGAAATGGCCATCGGGAATATTTTTGGAAGCAATATCTTTAATATCCTGATGGTTCTGGGCCTAACCACAACCATTCATCCTTTGCATATAAATGAGCCCATACAACCGGACTTGCTCATTACCTTCGCCATCACCGGATTATTGCTGGGAATGATAAGATATGGGAACCATTCTCTGGGAAAACTGACGGGGGCGATATTGATCTTGGTTTATTGTGTTTATATAGGGTTGAAAGGGACGGGAAGCTTGTAAACCCAATTTCAGGCAGGTGATTTCGGCTTTATATTCTTAAATTTCCACAATTGTTGTTTGTAATAAGCGTTATTGGGCATCAGCTTAATGGCTTCTTGAATTTTTTCCACCGCCTTTTCAGTTTCCCCTTGAACATAAAAAATTTCCGAAAGTGTATCAATGAATTCGGGCCGGTTTGGAAAAGCTTTAAGGGTCTTGCTAGAAAGCTCGAATGCCTTCTGAAGCTTAGCGCTTTTCTTGGCGTATAACCAAGCCAGTCGATTCATGGTCTCATAATTATCGGCGTTCAAACTCAAGGCTTTTTCACAATATCCCGTGGCGGTTGTAAAATAACCTTTTTTCGTATAAACCTTGCAAATTGCAATATGAATTTTAGAATTATTCGTCTCCTCTTTGGAAACAGGAAGAAGTATTTCCAATGCACTATCCAGATCCTTTTTCTCAACCAGCGCCATCGCCAATCCCATAATGAAATCCGAGTTTTTGGGCTCCAAATCTAAAGCTTTATTGAAGCTAACGTTGGCCAGGTCCACATTACCCCTTCCCAACAACACAACACCCAATTCATAATGGGAATCCCCATGCTTGGCATCCAGGGCAATGGCATTGGATAATAAAGATTGGGCACGCCCCAACTTCCCTTCACCGGAAACCAGTTTCCCTAATTGATAATGGCTTTCCGCGTCTTTAGGGTTTAACCTGATAGCTTTTTCCAGTGCTACCTGAGCCTTATTATATTGGTTTTTACCTACATAAATTTTTCCTAGCCGTGCTTGGACCACAGGATTATCGGAGTCAAGGGTTTCTGCAACCTTGTAAGTTTCAAGAGACTTCTCAAGCATTCCCTTGACGTAATACCAGTCGGCAAGACGGATTTGAGCTGAGAAGTTTTCTGGAAACAAGTTTGTCGCTTTTTTGAAAGCCTTTTCCGCATCTTTCTCCTTGCCACTTTCTAGAAGGAGTTTTCCCAAAGTTAAATGCAATCGGGGTTCTTTATTCTCAAGCTTTATCGCTTCGTTGATTTCTGCAATGGCTTCATTAGATTTTTTTTCACGAGAATACAGGAGGCTCAATGCTTCATGCGGCTTAAAAGAATCCAGGTCCAGACTCACACTCATTTTGAGTGCTTCACGGGCTTTGCGCAATTCCTTCCGTTCCAGATACAAAAGGCCTAAATGATAGAAGGTTGTTCCCCTCTCGGGGTCGATTTCCAGCGCCTGCATATAGGACGTTATCGCTTCCTTCAATTGTCCTTTGGAGGAATAGGATTTTGCCTGCTTGATCCGGTACTCCCCATTGGCAGGATTTAAATCAATGGCTCTCTGAAACTGAGCCAGCGAATCATTGAAACGTTTGTCCTCGAAATAAATATCCCCAAGTCCTGCATAAACTCTGGGCTCGACCCTGGAAATAGTCAGGGCCTTTTTGAAAATAGATTCTGCATCACTGTACCTTTTTTCAGCAACAAGTTTGTAGCCTTTTTCAACCAGAGGTTCCAGTTCATCCTCCCCATTCGGATAAAACCAAGTCACCCCGGCAATCGCCAGAACAACAGCCGCTATTCCAGCGGCTTTTTTCCATTGGGAAAAATCCTTACTTTCAGCTGAAGATACTCCGGGACCAATAGACACTTTCACCGTTTTGGGAACAGGCCGTTCCAGGGTTTCCATTTCCTCATGGACGGTTTTGGGGAGCTCACCGACCATCTTGCAACGGCCCTCAAAGTTGGAACCCTCATCAATGATCAAATGATAAGTAGTTATATCTCCTACCAACCGGCTATCGTTCATCAGGGCTACCTTGCTCTCTGCAAACAGGTTCCCCTGAATAAAACCCATATTGGTTACATTATGAGTTTTTATGTTGCCTAAGACCTTACCCGACTTGCCAACAACAAAATGGTTGGATGAGTATATTTCACCCTCAAACTCCCCATCAAAATGAACCGAACCCTTCACCCATAGGGTGCCTTTAAGCCTGATTCCTTTTTCAAAGTAGGAGTCCATTAGATTATGAAGAAAAATTTCGAATAAATTTAAATGTCATAATGATTTGAATAGTATCAAATAATAGAATAAGTTACAACCTAGTACCGAAGGAAACGCTTGATTGAAACCCTGTACTCCTCCCGGCAATTTATAATGGATGTTTATATATAATAAGTTGCGGATCAATAACAACTATCGTTTCAGCAGTTGAAAATTTAATTTATAACTGTTAATTTGTTTTTTTTTGGCGTTTTTTCATTTCGGAGTTTCTCCGAGGTTTAACATTATTTTTTAGAGGTAACATGTCCAGAAATCAAAGCCGCTCCTTAAATGAATGCAGAAAAATTAAAATAACTAAAAACTACAGCATGCACCCCGCAGGTTCTGTTCTCATTCAGATGGGAAATACCAAAGTCATTTGCGCGGCTACGGTTGAGGAAAAAGTCCCTTCGTTCCTTCGAAACAAAAATAGCGGCTGGGTAACTGCGGAATATTCCATGCTCCCCTCATCCACCAATACCCGCACCCCCCGCGAGGCTTCCCGTGGCAAACTTTCGGGGAGAACTCAGGAAATCCAAAGGCTCATCGGCCGTTCACTCCGTACAGTTATTGATCTCAAAAAATTAGGAGAGCGCACTATCTGGCTCGATTGTGATGTCATTCAGGCGGATGGGGGTACCCGTTGCGCTTCCATTACAGGAGCTTTCATGGCAATGGTCCTGGCCTTGAAAAAATTGAAAAAGGAAAAATTGATCGATGAATTACCGATCAAAGATTATGTCGCCGCAGTCAGTGTGGGAATCGTCAACGGAAAAAAAATGCTTGACCTGGATTACAGCGAAGACTCCAATGCCGATGTCGATCTCAATATTGTCAAAACCGGTTCTGGCGGATACGCCGAAATCCAGGGAACCGCCGAACAAGTACCCTTTGATGATAAACAATTAGTTGGCCTTCTCAAATTGGCCGATAAAGGCATTAATGAACTCATCGCCCTACAGAAAAAAATCGTCCACTAGGCGTGGGGCCCACTGGCAATAGCTTTTGTTGGCCAGCGAAGAGTTTCTCGGCCTATTCGAGCCCTTGCACCATTGCCTTCCCCGTTAAGAAGCCAGGCATAGGATAAGTAAGGCCTGGTTTTAAATTACGCACAAGGTTGGTTGCTCAATGGATAATGGCTATCTGCCACCGGGGGCTCGTCGGCTCCTAGTAGTGGTGACTCCGGTTTTTGGGCAGACTTTTGCCAGGGTGCAGGACCCGCAAAACGGCGAGACCGGTTTACAGATATTTTGTCCGAATGTAACGAGTAAGCTATTATACCCCTTCCAGTACCTCCGAGGCAGTTTGTCCCTCAGAACCATTTCCGTTTCATCAGGGGACTTGGTTTTTACATATCCCCAACGATTGGAAATACGGTGAACATGAATATCCACACAGATTCCAGGTTTGTTATGCCCCAAAATCAAAGTCAGGTTGGCGGTTTTGCGTCCTACCCCCTTCAACGTAAGAAGTGCGTCCAGTTTATCAGGAACCTTCCCTTCATAGTTGTCTAACAAGTCTTTACAAAGTACTTTCAGGGATTTGGTTTTGTTGCGGTAAAATGCTGCGGGATAAATGGCATTTTCTATTTTTGCATGCGAAAGTTTTAATAATTCTTCCGGATTTTTTGCCTGTCTAAATAAGCGGGATGAAGCCGTTTGTGTAACCTCATCCCGGGTCCGCAGGCTAATGATGCAACTGACCAGAACGGCGAAGGGATCATGCTTTCTGCTTATAACGGTCACGCTGGGAGTCGGGAAAGAATGAATAGCTTTTTTCACCTCAGCAATAGCCTGGCTGATATGGAATTTCTCCCGCATAGTTGCTCCTGACTCGTCTGCATTTATACCCTGGAAAGCAATTCTTATTAGAAAAAAAGCTTTGATTTTGTTAGTATAAGAGGTTTAAAAAAAACCATCCCCCACAATAGGTTTGGGGTGAACCTTAGACCCGGATTCCAGTAAAATGCAGCATACCATTTCTGTATTAATGAATAATCGGTTCGGTGTTTTGTCCCGCGTATCAGGTCTTTTCAGTAGCCGTGGATTTAATATTGAAAGCCTGAATGTCGCTGAAACATCCGACCCGGAAATTTCTCACATGACCATAGTGACTCGTGGTGACAATGCTAAAATTGAGCAGATCACCAAACAACTCAACAAACTAGTCGATGTTATCAAAGTCATTGACCTGACCGAGGAAAAATTTGTCGATCGGGAATTATTGTTAATCAAGATAAACGCTGAGGTCCGGGTCCGGGAAGAAATTTTAAGAATCGTAGACCTGTTTCGAGCAAAGGTTGTCGATGTAAGCCCCAGCGCCTATACCATTGAAATCACCGGTGATGAGGGAAAGATAGCCAGCTTTTTAGAACTGTTGACTCCATTGGGAATAAAGGAAATCGTCCGGTCTGGAAGAATCGCGATCGGTCGTGGAAATAAATCAATCCACTAAAATTGTAAAAAGAATATGAAGGAGAACCATTTTGTCGAAGATTTTTTATAACAAAGATGCGGACATCAAATTCATAAAGAAGAAAACAATTGCCATTATTGGTTATGGAAGCCAAGGGCATGCCCATGCTAGAAATCTTCATGATAGTGGAATAAAAGTTGTCGTTGGTCTTAGAAAAGATAGTGCTTTCTGGAAAAGAGCCCAAAAGGATGGACTGAACGTCATGACCGTTCCGGAAGCTACAAAAAAAGCCGATATCCTGATGATCTTGATTCCCGATGACAAGCAAAGGGCCATGTATGAAAAGGATATCGAACCTCATTTGAGAAAAGGCATGGCCCTCGCATGGGGACATGGATTCAATATTCATTTTGGGCAAATTGTCCCACCAAAATTTGTCGATGTTTTCATGATCGCTCCAAAAGGTCCTGGACATCTGGTCAGAAGGACCTATGAACAAGGCGCAGGCGTTCCCTGCCTGATGGCGGTTCACCAGAACGTCACCAAAAACGCGAGAAAAATAGCCCTTGCCTATGCCAAAGGCATAGGCGGGACACGCGCGGGCGTCTTGGAAACTAATTTCAGGGAAGAGACTGAAACCGACCTGTTTGGCGAACAGGCGGTATTGTGTGGAGGTCTCACCGAATTGATCCGTGCCGGATACGACACTTTGGTAGATGCCGGGTACAATCCGGACCTTGCTTATTTTGAGTGCCTTCACGAAGTCAAATTGATTGTTGACCTGATCTATGAAGGTGGTATCAGCAATATGCGTTATTCTATAAGTACCACCGCAGCCTATGGGGACGTAACCCGCGGACCACGCATCATCACTCAGGAAACCCGTGAGGAAATGAAACGGATTCTTGCCGAGATCCAAAGCGGAAGTTTCGCCAAAGAGTTTATTCTGGAAAACCAGGCCAACCGTCCTGTATTCAACGCCAGATTGGCACAGGATAAAGAACATCGTATCGAAATTGTCGGAGAAAAGCTCAGGAAAATGATGCCTTTCGTCGGTAAGAAGTTGCAATAAGATCATGCGCATTCCTATTGCAAAAGACGGCTATGTATTTATCTTTCCCCTTGCTGTTTTAACGGGGATTTTTTGGGCTTTGTCCTGGTTTTGGGTCACGGGTCTTTTTGTTGGGCTATTCCTTTTTGTCACCTGGTTTTTTCGTGACCCTGAAAGAAGCGTTCCCGAAGACCCTAATGCCATCGTTTCCCCGGGGGATGGCAAGATCGTTGAAATTATTTCGGAAAAAGACCCCTTGCTGGATGAGGCCTACACGCGAGTCAGTATTTTCCTGAATGTTTTTAATGTTCATGTAAACCGGGTGCCCATCTCCGGGAAAATACAGGCCACCCGCTATAATCCAGGCAAGTTTTTCAACGCGGCCAGCCACAAAGCTTCCCTGGATAACGAACAAAGCGCTATTCTCCTGAATAATGGTCATGTTACAATTTTAGTGAAGCAGATCGCCGGATTGATCGCCCGCAGGATTGTATGTTGGGCAAAAGAAGGCGATGAGTATCAGCGAGGGCAACGCTTTGGCCTGATCCGGTTCGGCTCACGAGTAGATATCTTTCTACCTGAAGGTACAGACATAAAGGTCGCGATTGGCGATATTGTCAACGGAGGAAGTTCCATTATTGGTTATCTAAAATAAGTAGCCCATGCAACGTAAAAAAGGCATTCATATCCTCCCCAGTTTGTTCACCACAGGAAATGTTTTCTGTGGTTTCTACGCGTTTGTCGCAGTGCTGAATGAACAGTTTTATTTCGCCGCCTGGGCCATTGTGGCAGGAATGATTTTTGACGGGCTGGATGGCCGCATCGCCCGGTTGACCAAAACCACCAGCGCCTTTGGCGAACAATACGATTCATTAGCAGATATCATCACCTTTGGCATGGCCCCTGCCCTTCTGGCCTATTCATGGGTATTAAAACCGTTTGGCCGGTTGGGGTGGATGGCCGCTTTCCTGTTTCTACTTTGCGCTGCCCTGCGACTGGCCCGATTCAATGTGACCAAGCCTGAGATTCGCAGTGAACATTTTATCGGCCTTCCGAGTCCAGCATCAGCGGTTGTGATAGCATCCATCGTGATTGCATTTGAAGACTTGTTTGCCACGCGTATGAACCCTTTCATAATGGTAATGGTGGTTTATGCCCTGGCGTTCCTCATGGTCAGCAATATCAAATACCCGGCCTTCAAACAGTTTGACTTTAAAAAACGGGTTGTGTTTTCCCGTTTCCTGTTTGTGATTTTATTCATTTATGTTCTGGCAACGATACCGCGGGTTGCGTTGTTTATTCTTGGTATCACCTATGCCATTATCGGCCCAATCGGCTTGTTGTTAAAAAATAAAAAACTGGCGGCCGAGTCCAGTGAAACATCCCCGCCACCGGTAAACACTCATTAACTACTAGACGCCAGCCAGCGGCCGCCGGTGGCTCGGCTAGCAAAGAGTTGCTTTGGCTTAACAAGCCCCTGCCAAGGGACCATTGGAGAGTTTTATAGATGTCCTGGATAGATAAAATCAAGGCAGGTATCGGCGGAAAAAAAACCGCTAAGGATGAAGATCTCTGGGTCGAATGCAAAAGATGTAAAGAGCAGATTTATATTGCCGAACTGGAAGCCAACCTGAAGGTCTGCCCCCACTGCGATTACCATTTCCGTCTGGCCACCCGTCAAAGAATCCACCAACTCATGGACCAGGATACTTTTAAAGAGTACGACCAGCACCTGGCATCCTCAGACCCCTTAAAGTTCAAAGACACAAAAAAGTATAAAGATCGTATCAAGTCTTCGGTTAAAAAAGGCATTTCCAACGATGCGGTGGTCACCGGTTCCGGATTAATGGAAAATCTGCCCATCGAAATCTGTGTTTTTGACTTCAGTTTTATGGGTGGAAGCATGGGCTCAGTAGTGGGAGAAAAAATCACCCGTGCCATCGAACGCGCCATGGAAAACAATTCGGCCCTGGTGATTGCAAGCAGTTCAGGCGGCGCACGAATGCAGGAGGGCATTTTTTCCCTCATGCAAATGGCTAAAACATCATCGGCACTCAGCAAGCTGAGCGAAATGAAAATTCCTTACATATCCATCTTGACGGACCCAACCATGGGTGGTGTCTCTGCAAGTTTTTCCATGTTGGGAGATATCATTCTCGCCGAACCGGGCGCCCTGATTGGATTTGCCGGGCCACGTGTCATCGAGCAAACCATTAAACAGAAACTTCCTGAGGGATTCCAAACGGCGGAATTTTTATTGGACCATGGGCTGATCGATAATGTTGTCCACCGAAAAGATTTAAAGTCCACCATCGCCCAGCTGCTCCAGATGCTGAAAAACAACTCTTCCCAGGGCTCCTCGCCTAAAATGGCAGAAGCCACCCTCACCAAACCGCCCGAACTTCTCGGAGCCTAACCGGCCAAGCGGCCGGTGGCAACAAGCAATAAGTTTATTTTGGTTGGAAAAGGGTTGTCTCGGCTTGATGAGCCTTTGTCACTAAGGGTAATTATTTCTGAAGAAGTAATTTATCGATTTCTTTTTTGAAAGTGCTGAACGGCCGGGTGCCGCTGATGAGGGTCCCATTTACAAAGTTGTCCGTAGTTCGTCCCACCACAAACCCAGGCGTGCCGGTAATGCTCGCATTCCTGGCATCTGTCACATCCTGTTTGATCCCCTCATTGTATCGGCCGGAAGTCAAATAGGATTTGAAGGAAACATTTTCTAGCCCAATTTTTTTTGCGTACCCGAGAATATCATCCTTATTTAATTTTCCCCCTCCATCAAACAGGGCATCGTGCATTTCCCAGAATTTATCCTGTTCTCCGGCGCAGTGCGCAGAAATAGCGGCGGGTTTGGCGTGCTGATGAAATCCGAGCGGCAGATCACGCAAAACAAAACGCAGTTTACCGGTATCGACATATTGTTTCTTCAACTTTTTATACGCATTGGAATAAAACTTGCGGCAAAACGGGCACTGGTAATCGGTGAACTCCACCAGCGTTATCGGGGCTTTCAAATCCCCTAAGATGGGATTGCCCAGTGTGGAAACCTTAGCCGTTTTAGGACGTTTTGTTTTAGCCCTGCCCTGCGAAACCAAACCCTTTTGCTTGATCTGGTTCAACTCCTGACGAATGGCTTTCAATTCTTTAAGGATCGCATCACCCTGCTCTTTGGTAATACCCTCGGCTAAAAGATATCCCGGAAACATAAAAACCAGCAAAATAAGAACTAGAATCTGATTCATGGGTGGTTCCTCAAAACAAGGAAAAGTGGATTGAAGCAAGATCACACGTGGGAGGCAACTGGGTAAGAGCTTTTAAAGCCGAGAGCATTATTGCCAGCCAAATAAAGTCATTGCCCCTCTTGGGCACGAAGGCTAAGGAAGAATATCACGTGCTCATCGCCTGTTGCAGCTGGCCCCACGCCTAGTGGCAACCGAGGCTTTTGATCGTGTCCTCGATGGACATGGCAACGCAGGTAAAGATAGGGGTGTCCTCTTTTACATACCGACTGCCCTCGGTTTCTCTTAACTCCTGAACCAGGTCGAGGAAGTCGTCCGGGCAATCGGACTCGAATGCCACCACAAACTCGTAATCGTCAATACCGAAACTATAGGTGGTGTTCAACTTGACGGTAGGATACTTGTTGCCGATATATATATGTTCGTCCATGATTCCCTGACGGGTGAACTGGGTCAGCAGATACCATTCGCGCGTTTTGACAAAAGGATAAATGAAAAGATATTTCGCCTTGCCAGGAATGATATGCGTTCGGTCTTCTTCATGTTCCGGGTTGATGAAGTCCATATACATCGACCGCTTGGTCATGGAAAGATAGCTATATGGGGTATTCAAATATGTTCCCAAACCAGTCTGCAGGAGCCGGGTAGTCATTTTCTGGAACTCTTCCATGCTATGGCAGATGCGCCATATCATGATATCTACATCGCCGCGCAGCCCGACCATGGAATAACAGAGCAAAATCATATCGGAACTGTTGTCGTACTCTTCAAGAACATCGATGAACTCTTTCATGCCCCGCTCGCGTTCTTCCTTGGGCAGCCTGCGAAACACAGGGTCGAGTTTATAGAAGGTGAAACTAACGTATTGCCGTTGAACGATTTTTCCATCAGCAGCAGCTTGCTGTTCGGCTTCCTTCTTTTTGCGGGCCATTTCCATGGCTGCGCCCTCACGTTCCTGCCGGGCACGAGAAACCACACCATCATCCACCACCGCAAGGCTCTTGTCTTTGGCATATTGCTCGATACCCCGCACCACACTCTTACGGACGAAAAACGGCACGTTCTTCATACGAGTCTGGGCCTCATCAGTCCATTCCAGTTCTAAGTCAGGCATGAACTCTTCTAACTCTTTGTCGTCAATACTCATAGTTTCTTCTCAAAGTAAAAATGGTTATCGGAAACTGTCATTATATCTGAAACTGTTTAAAAATCAAACCCCCTTTAGCCCCCACTAGGAGTGAGGCCGACTGCAATAACTTTAGCTGGCTAGCAAAAAGTTAGTTCGGCTTGATGGGATCTTGTTAGCTCCCTCTCACGGGAATCGGTGGCGAAAATACTTTTCAGGGCCTAAATTGGCAGGGAGGAGTAATTAGGGTTGACGAGGTAATTACTATGAACTCGACCACCACTCTATCGAGCACACGAAGTTTTATTGAGCTCGAAGACGAGTTTGGGGCTCACAACTGCAAGCCTCTAGATGTAGTTTTGGCCCGGGGCCAGGACATCTGGGTCTGGGACGTGGAAGGCAACAAATATCTGGATATGTTGGCATCGTATTCAGCCCTCAACCAAGGCCACTGCCATCCACGCATCCTGACTGCCCTGATCGAACAAGCCAAAAAGCTTACCCTGGTCTCCCGGGCTTTTCGTAACGATCAGTTGGGTCCCTTCTATAAAGAAATCTGCGAAATGACCCACTCGCACAGCGTCCTGCCTATGAATAGCGGTACCGAAGCGGTCGAAACCGCCCTCAAAGCCGCCCGCAAATGGGGATACCAGATCAAGGAAATCCCCGACAACATGGCCGAATTTATCGTCTGCGCTAACAATTTTCACGGCAGGAGCACCACCATTGTAGGATTCAGCACCGAAAAGCAATACAAGGAAGGATTCGGCCCCTTCACACCTGGATTTATCACCATCCCCTTTGGTGATGCAGATGCCTTGGAATGGGCCATCACCCCTAATACCGTCGCATTTCTGGTGGAACCTATTCAGGGCGAAGGAGGTATTATTGTCCCGCCCGCTGGTTACCTGAAAAAAGTGCGTGAAATCTGCGATCGATACAACGTCCTGCTCATCCTCGATGAAATCCAGACAGGACTCGGCAGAACCGGCAAACTCTTCGCCGAAGAGCACGAGGGTATCGAGTCCGACCTCACCCTGGTGGGCAAAGCCCTGTCAGGCGGATTCTACCCCATCTCTGCGGTGCTCTCGAACAAAGAGACCCTGTCTATATTTCAGCCCGGTGACCATGGCAGTACTTTCGGCGGCAACCCCCTCGCCTGTGCGGTGGCCAGGGAAGCATTGAAGGTTATTGAAGACGAAAAACTCATTGAAAAATCCTTATTTTTGGGACATTATCTCAAGGAATCTCTCAGGAATATTCTCTCCCCTTATGTCAAGGAAGTCAGGGGTATGGGACTGCTGATTGGAGTGGAATTGAAAAAATCTGCCGGTGGTGCCAGAAAGTTTTGTGAAACCCTGATGGAAAAAGGCATCCTCTGCAAAGAAACCCATAAACATGTGATCCGCTTCGCCCCACCGCTCACCATCACAAAAGAAGAACTCGATTGGGCCCTCGACCGGATTGAATCCGTTTTGACCGTACCGTGACGCTGGATGCGATTAAAAGAGATATATCTTTGCTATCCGTGTTCATCGGTGGTTAATCAACTTGCAGGACTGAATTCAGGTATCTGCGGTAACTTTTTCCATTTGTTGAAGTAGTAACGGATTCTGCCGTCTTTGGTGGGATAGATCTTTACATGTTTTTCCTGCCCGTCCTCTTCTTTCTCCACTATCACGATTTTTTTATCGAGCAGTTGTGTTGACTTCGCTACATACAAAAACGTATAAGGCTGGTCACGCGCTATCATGCGGTGCAGGTCCCGCGCCATGGCGATTTGCTTTGTTCTGTCATATTCCCTGCGGATTCTTGTTATCAGCCGGTCTGCCTCTGCATTCTTATAGCCGACAAAGTTCAACTGACGCGGACCCGCCTGGCTCGAA
>CATMOP010000013.1 GCA_950072225.1 uncultured Nitrospina sp. | reverse complement strand
CCACGGACAAGAGCGGAAAATTTGTTGAAGGCGACATAGACGCTCCGGATTACCACACTGCGATCCAACAAATCCGCCAACTCAATTTTTTTCCCGTCAAAGTGGCAGAAGGGAAAGTTTCTGCAAAAACTTTTTCCGGATTAAAGCTTTCCCTGCCCCGCCTGGGTTCTAAGGTTCCTACCAAGGACCTGATGACTCTCACTTTGCAGCTGGCCACCCTGGTGGATGCGGGCCTGACCCTGGATGACGGTCTCGCCACTCTTATTAAACTGGCAGAGACTGAACAAATTCGTTCCATACTTGCAGATATTCGCAAGCAGGTTCATGCCGGAAGCACATTCGCCGATGCACTGGAAGGACATCCTGATGTTTTTTCAAAACTTTATGTCAACATGGTCCGTGCCGGAGAAGCCGGAGGCATGGTCGGCGAAGCGTTGGCTCGCCTGGCGATGTTCCTGGAAAAGTCGGTGGAACTCAAAAACAATATTCGCTCCGCCATGGTTTACCCGGCTATCCTGAGCTTGGTGGGGGGAGCCGCAGTAATCATTCTTATTACTTTTGTCGTTCCCCAGTTTTCAAAACTGTTCGAAGACATGGGCGCGGCTCTGCCGCTTCCGACCCAGATCATGCTTGGCCTCAGTACCCTGCTCATAGACTACTGGCCGGTATTGGTTCTAGGAACGCTGGGGTGCACAGGAGCCTTTACATTTTACATAAAAACCGACAAAGGACGGCTTCGATGGGACAGCTTGCTTTTGAAACTTCCCCTGTTCGGCCCCCTGATCCGCAAAATCGAAGTTTCGCGTTTCAGCCTAACCATGGCGACCCTGCTGAAAAGTGGAGTGCCTATCCTACAGGCCATGGGGATTGTCCAATCGATTCTGATCAATCGGGTAATTTCGGACGCGGTTGGAAATCTTAAACAGGCCTTGAAGAGAGGCAAAGGTTTATCGGGTCCGCTTCAGGATGCAGGAGTTTTTCCTCCTATGGCGGTTCATATGATCACCGTGGGAGAAACCTCAGGTGCGCTGGACGAAATGCTGACCAAGGTTTCCCAGACTTACGACAAAGAAGTGGAACAGGCGATCAAGCAGGTTATCTCCCTGATTGAGCCTATGATGATCTTATTTATGGCATTGATTATTGGATTCATCGTGGTTTCGATGTTGCTTGCTATTTTCAGTGCCAACGACATTGCTTTTTAATCAACCCCAACCGGATAAGGAAAACTATGAAGGGCCAAACTCATTCAATCAAAATCCGCCAACTTAACTCTCTAGGCTTCACCCTTATTGAACTCATGGTGGTGATGGTTATAATCGGCCTATTGGCGGCAACCGTTGTGCCTAAGTTCTTCGGCCATGTAGATAAAGCGCGGCAACAGGATGCCCAGGCCCAGATTGAACTTCTCGGCCAGGCTCTGGATCTTTACCGTCTGGAAAAACACAAATACCCCACAACGGATGAGGGCCTGGAGGCCATAAGCTCCTACTTGAAAAAAGAACTCCCCAAAGATCCCTGGGGAAACAGCTACGTCTATCAATCTCCTGGCCAGGAAGGACGTAGCTATGACCTGATATCTTATGGTGCTGATAAAGCTGAAGGAGGTGAAGAAAACGATCTAGACATCGTCAGTTGGAAGAACTTTGAATAGCTATATTAAAAGGGATCCCAATGGCTTCACACTTCTGGAGCTGATTCTGGTTTTAGTGATGATGGGCTTGATCGCGGGATTGACGCTCCCCTTTGTAGTTTCCACACTGGATCGCATCAAACTGCAATCCGAGGTTCGACAGATCTCTTCGGCGATCCAGTTCACCCGTAGCGAAGCCATATCGAGAAAAACATTATTCATCTTTAACGTAGATATCGACAAAAACCAGTATTGGCTGGCGATCCCCAAACAGGAAGAGGTCACGCAATCAAAACCGATTGATGAAACGGTCCAGATTATGGACTACCAGAGGGCAGATGAGACCTTGACCGAGGGAACATTCAAGATTCTTTTTTATCCTCGGGGCAACTCCAGCGGAGGAACCATCCGTTTTAAGTCCATTGATGACAAAGATGAGGAAAATATTTATGCGGTCACCATCGACCCCATTACCGGCAAACCCAAAATCAAGCATTTGGAAGAATGAGCAAGGATTCTCCCTCCTGGAAGTTGTGGTTGCCCTTGCCATTATGGCTGGAGGCTTTTTAGTCGTGCTCAACCTGTTTTCGGCAAGCGTCCAGTCAGTGGATTTCTCCGGCCAATATCTGAAAGGTGTCACCTTGGCGAACTCAAAAATAAATGAACTGGAAATACTGAATTTCGAGCCTGATGAATATTCTGGCATTTTTAAAAATGAAGAAAGTTATCGTTGGGAAGTCGACATCGCCCCCTATGATTCACCCTTGAACGATTCCGACTCAGGCATCCAACTACAAAAAGTTTTATTAAAAGTCTTTTGGGAAGATCGGGGCCAAACGCGCAATGTTGAATTGGCCACCCTTCACCTTGAAGGACAGACCTACCCAGTTTCAGACACCTATTTGGAAAAATTGTTTACAGGAGGAGCTGTCCCAGCCAGCTCTGGTGAAGAAGAAGCTACCGAAGAAGCTACCGATGAAACCACTTCATCTTCTCCGAGTACCAGCGGATCAAGCAACGTGAGCGGTGCTAGTAGTGGTAGTCCGACTCCCGCTTGCTCTTCCGGTCAAACTTACATTTTTGGAGCAGGTTGTCAGTGAGAACAAAAAATATATATCTCAGAGGATTGATAAGGCATCAGCTAAAAAACCAATCAGGATTCACCCTACTGGAGCTGATTCTTTCGCTGTCCATTGTCGCCATTATAGTCGCTTTGGGGTTGGGAGGAGTCCGTCTTGGTATTTCCGCCAGAGATGTGGGAGAACAAAAAGTAGACACCTATCAACGTTTGCGCATTATCAGTGAGCAACTCAAGCAAAAACTTCAATCCACCTATCCGGTATTTGTCAGTCAGATAGATGGAGTGCCCGGCGTCTTTACCCCCGCCTCGTCAAAAAGAATCCTAGCTTTTGAAGGAAATTCCGATTCCATACGCTTCGTAACCTTCGCCACACCTATGACTGCGTCAGACTCAACGACCTCTACCCATGAGGTCAAGTTTTATATTGGCGAGCACCCGGAAACCGGCCAGTCCGGAGTCATTTTGATAGAACGCGATATTTCCGACGGCAATGTGTTTTCAAGGATTGACCCGAGCTCCGACTCCACCCAATATTTTGTACTGGCTGAGAACGTAGCCCAAATGAAATTCCGGTATTACCAAATGAAAAAATTGCCGCCTCAGGAGGTAGAAGGCGAGGACAAAAGTGTCCAACAATTTTCCGGAAAATGGGTCAACCAAGTCTTTATGGACCCTTTTGAGCTGAGCCTGGACAGTTCCAATGAGACCAACCCAGTACTGGCGTTTGAAAAAGCCAATAAAATATCGCTTCCACGGGCTGTAGAAATCACGATAGGGGTCATTCCAACGCCTAAACCGGGAGAAGAGGAGCAAAAGGAAGAATTAGAACCTGTTTTTTCACCCCCAATCATTGTTTTACTGAACTCTGGAATGGAATTTGCAGTACCTCATATTAAAAAAGAGGATAGCAATGAAAAGGCTTAATTCAAATCAAAACGGCATTGCTTTGATGATCGTTCTATGGGTTCTTGTTCTGCTGATAGCTTTAGCGACAGAATTTGCCTTTTCGATGAAAATGGAGGTCAACACCACTCGGAATTACAAGGAAGACACAGAGGGCTATTATCTAGCTAAGGCCGGGATAAACCTAGCATTGGCGGAGTTGCTCAAGGGTGCCCGTTTTCACTCAATTCATGAAGAATATGGCTGGATCATAGGGAAAAAGTTATCTGTTCCAGACGTCAGTTCTAACTCCAGCGATTCAACCGAAAGCGAAGGAGAAGTTTTAGAGTTTGACATTGTCAATAGAACCGATATCGAACTGGAACATGGAACCATCACCTACACCATCCGGGACGAAAACGGAAAAATATCCATCAATTCGACCAGCAAACCCACCCTGAACAAGCTGTTGGCTTATTCCGGAGTGAAGGAAAAGCTGGATCAGGACACCATTTCGGATTCGATTCTGGATTGGATTGACACGAATAAAAACCATCGCCTCAATGGTGCAGAAGATGATTATTATCGAAACCAACGTCCGCCTTATTACGCGAAAAACGGAAAGATCGAAACCCTTAACGAATTATTAAAAATCCGAGGAATCACAAAAGAAATCCTTTACGGTTCCTCAGAAGAAGATGGCGAGTATAAAGGCATTGCCCAGTATTTAACCGTTTACAAGTATCCATCGGTCAACCCGAATACAGCGAGCGAAGAGGTATTAAATATTATCTATTCGCCTGAGGAAACAGAGGTGATTTTAAACAACCGGACTTCAAAGGGCTATCACTCTAACAGTCTCTCCACCCTCTTCAGGATCACTGCAACGGGGAAAGTACAGGGGAGCCGAACGGAACACACTCTTGAAGCGGTTTTCGAAAAAACCGGCACGGGAAACAACGCAAACATGGTCACTCATTATTGGAACGATAACGTCTTGGACTTATGAAATCCGTATTTATAGAAAAATCTCTGGGAGTGGATATCCGGGAGGAATCGGTATCTTTGACTCTTGTCGGGAAAAAGCTACGCACAATGGAAGTCTTGGCGGGGAAAACGATTGCGCTAAAGCCATTGACCGGCAAAGACGAAAAGGCAGAAAAATATTTCCTCAACAAGGTCAACCGCTTCCTTATAGACCAGGACACCTGGCCGGAGTCAGTGGTGGTGAGTCTTCCCAGAAGTTATGTTACTTTCAAAACTTTTGAGCTTCCCGCTCCTGACCTGGAGTCGGTCCGATCCATGGTAGAGTTTGAACTGGAACGCCAGTTTTCTGCCGGGCTCGAAGATTTATATTTCACCTTTCAAATTACTCCCAAGGCTGAAAATATTTTTCATGTTGCCTCGGCGGCGATTAAAAAGGAAATTGCCAATTATTATCTCGAACTGGTTCAAAAGCTTAATCTGAAAACCACAATTTTAGATGTTTCCACGTTCGCAAATGTCAACCTTGCCTTTTCACAGGAAATTGAAAGCGATTCCCCTATCTGGGCACTGGCAGACATCAGCCCAGAGACGTTGGACATTGCTCTCATAAAAAATGATGCTATAGAATTTTCAAGGAGCTTGAGTTGGGCCAGACCTGCAATCAAAGATGCCAATTCAGGGGAAATTAGCGATCCCGCACAGTTGAAAAATTTATCCAAGGAAATCACCGGATCCATTGTCGATGAACTGCAACAAGCTCTTTCATCGTGCAGGAGCATTGAGGCAAATGAACTCGTGGGCCACATTTTTGTAACTGGAGGAGGGGTTCTGGTTCCCCACATTACGCAACAATTGGAAAAGGAAACAGAAGTATCGACAACAGCTTTGCAGACCCCTGAGTCCGTAAGTCCCACCCTGCCCAAATCATTTTCCCCATCGCTTATGTTGACCTCTTTAGGTCTTTGCTTAAGAGAATTAAAAAAACAAAAAATCGAAACCAACCTTTTACCTGCAGACATGCAGCCAAAAAGGAATAAGGTGAATATCAAGCTCACCTTGGCCATGGTTGCCACGGTAGTCCTTCTTCTAGCGGGTTGGTTTGCCAACAAGGTGGTCTACACTAACAAAACACTGGCCACTTTGGATAAGCAGTTGAATGAAATTAAAGGGCAGGCAACCAGCTTGGAAAAAATTGATCTGGAATACGATTCACTCAAACAATATGTGGACATTCTAAATACCATAAGAAGGCGATATCAGGACAAACTTCCTGTGCTAGGAGAATTGAGCCGCTCGCTTCCTCGTGATACCTGGTTGACACACTTAAAATTTAAACAGGGAGAAATTGAGATCAAAGGATATTCCCCGGTCGCTTCAAAACTTATCCCTATATTGGAGCAATCCAAAACCTTCAAGGGAACAGGGTTTGTGGGTACCATTATCAATGAATCCGGGGGCGAAAAATTCACCATTCGCGCTGATTTGGAAACGGCTTCGTGAACATGAACATCAGCCGAAGAGACAAAAAAGTTTTAATAGCCGGTATTGTTTTTGTAGTTTGCTACCTGTTGTTCTTTTTTGTCGCAAAGCCGATTTATAAAAAGCAGGCTAAAACAGATGATAAAATTAAAACCAAGGTCCAATTCATCCAGAAATATTATGAGGTCCTGAATCAGAAATCCTATTATCAGGAAAAAGAAAAGGCCAACCAGAGCACCCATGTGAGTCTGGCTCGCAGGTTTTTCCAGGAAAAGCAACCCGGCCTCGCCGCAGCCAGCCTGCAAAAACTTGTCGAAAGTTTTTCAAGTGGAACCGTAGTCATTGAACGGACTAAAGTGAATAAACTAAAATACATAGAAGGCATACTTGCCGTGCCAATTGAAATATCTGTTCGTTCCAGCCTTAAAAACCTGTCTCTGTTTTTAATGCGTATAGAAAATCATGAAAAATTTCTAATCATAGAAGAGCTCCGATTGCGGAGAATTAATAAAACGGATCCGGAAGACCTGCAAACCCGTTTAATGATAACGGGCTTCATTCAGGAATTGGAGCCTCAAGGCGGAAAACCGATATGAAACGAATTCCAATCATCTTAACAATTTTCATTTTGTCTACCGCCTTGTACGGGTGTGGGGTAACAAAAAAATCCACCATGCATCGGCTCAAAAATAAAACCGATGTGGTAGGTGCCATAATACTTCCAGACCCAACCAGCAGTGCCAAAAAGGCTGGGTCTGAAGAATTAATAGATCCCGATAAATTCAAGAATATTCCTGAATCTCCACGCCTAAAAAAAATTCGCGTCACAAGTGATGGCACCACCCTGCATAAGGGACCGGGAGTCCAATACCCGAAAATTGGTACTGCCGCAAAGGGAGACCTCTTCGACCTGCTTCGTATTGAAAGAGGTTATAGCGAAGGCCAAACCTGGTACCTCGCTGAAGATGCTGCCGGAGGCAAGTTTTTTATCTCCAGCCAATCATCAATCATTTTCCGGGAAAAAGCCGAGCCTTCCGTTGAAACTACCCAAGAGCAGGAACCAATATTGTCCGAATCCATGGCCAGACAGGAGGTCCTCCAGGACAAACTTGAAAAAATCGAGCTTCAAAAGCGAAAAAAACCTTCGCTTGGTCAGATGGAAACTATTGTGAACGTTGAACCCGAACTTCCCCCTGAATTGAAAGAAGCAAAACATATAACTCTCAATTTTGAGGGAACGGATCTCTATGATGTTATCACCACCTTCTGTGAGTTACTGAAAATTGATTATGTCATCGAAGGAAATGTTGAAGGCAAGGTAACTTTGCAAACTTTCAATAAAATCCCGGTTGGCGACCTGTACTCCGTCCTGGAGCAAATTCTTGCCCTGAATAATGTCGTAGTTGTCAAAAGCGGAAATTTTTATCGTTTCCTCAGAGCCCCAGATGCGGCAAAAAAACCCATGAGCATCCATTTCGCCGATGATCCGAACATCCCGGATAAAGAGCGTATGATCATTCAGATTATTCCACTCCAGCATATCTCTGTGGAATCGATGAAGAAAATTATCAGTCCGCTTCTCACAACCAACGCCAGCTTCATTGAGATTCCTGAAACGAACAACCTGATGATGATCGAAATGGCCTACAACGTCAGGCGTATCATCAAGGTCGTACAGGCCCTGGACATTGACAAACTAGCCTCTTCAGACATCCAGCTTTATAAACTGCGAAATGCGGATTCTGAGGTGCTGGTCCAGGAACTGGAGGAAGTTTTCAGTTCCATGGGATATAAAGAAGCCCTGGGCGACTCGCTTTCATTCCTTTCGCTGTCCCGGTTAAACTCGGTTCTCGTGGTCAATGCTTTTGATAAAATCCTGCCGATCATCGAGTTCTGGGTCAACCGCTTGGATCAACCAATTTCGGAAGGAGAAGTAAGTACCTTCGTTTATTATGTACAAAACGGCGATGCATTAGCATTGTCCAGCCTATTAAGTGGAATTTTTCAGGACTCGGGAGAAACCACCAGCACAACAAAAGCTTCAACGGGCTCCAGTTCGACCGCTACCAAAACAGAGGCAAATGCTTCCGGGGCCAGCACCACTACAGCCACATCCAATCAGCCTGTAGTTCAGACAACGGCTGGCCTCAACAGTGAAATCGAAGGCGAGATCACTATTTTGCCGGACCCGGATACTAACTCCTTGATCATTCGGACAAGTCCACGCAATTACCCGGCCATACTGGCCCTGATTAATAAACTGGACCTGTTTCCACAACAGGTTTTGATCGAGGTGTTGATCGTCGACCTTAGCATTACTGACTCGACCGCCGCCGGGCTGGAACTGGCGTTACAAGGTTCCTCCGGTTCCAAGACGATCTCCGGGGGCATTAGCTCCAGCACGGCCAATGCCTCCGCCCTGGGGGCTTCCATCGGAACCGCTACGGCTTCATTTTTGGCAGGAGGAAGTTTTTTCATCGGTGAGCCTGACAAAATTATAGCCCAATTACAACTTTTCGCGTCTGATTCTAAGACCAATGTTCTGGCGAATCCCATTCTCGTAACCTCAGATAACAAGGCCGCAAGCATTTCGATAACGGATGAAATTCCCATAGTTCAAGAGGCCCAGGTCCCATCAGGAGGGGGCTCGGTTGTCACCAGTAGGGTAGAATACCGCAGTGTCGGAATCAAACTGGATATTACGCCCAAGATCAATTCAGATAACTATATCAACCTGAAAATCAGCCAGGAAATTTCCAGCCGTGGTGCTGATGTAGGAGACCAGCCTTCCTTTAACACCCGGCAGGTGAATACCGAAGTGGTTCTGAAAGACAATCAAGTTCTGGTCATGGGCGGGTTGATACGCACGGATACCACAGACACGGTCTCAGGTGTTCCTTTTCTGAAAGATCTCCCCTATATAGGAAAGCTGTTTGGCTCCGAGACCACCAGCCTTAAAAAGACGGAGCTGATGATATTTATCACCCCCCACGTTATTTCCAACTCTGAAGATTCTGAGTTTGTCACTCGCCAATTCAAAAGACGCCTGAGCGACCTGAAACTCTCGAGGCTCAGGAAAAGTTAGATCTCATCCAGGGCAAAACCCCATAAAGTGCTTGAAATCAGGGCTAATCTCAAGCATAGTAGGAATTCTTTTATTCTATAATTCCCTCTCGTTCGCATTAATTTAGGGCGCACGGAGGAGCCATTCCAAATAAAGCGGATTGGAGTGCCGGTTTCCCAGGGTCGAAATGGTTAAATCCAAATTTGTTAATAGTTTAGAGTTGATTGGTGGCACCCCTTTAGTTAAACTGAACAGCGTTATCCCATCAAACGGTGCCAACATTTTCGCTAAACTGGAATTCTGCAATCCAGGGGGTAGTGTCAAAGACCGTATTGCGCTGGCCATGGTGGAAGATGCGGAAAAAAAGGGCCTGTTGAAACCCGGTTCCACGATCATTGAACCTACAAGTGGCAATACGGGTATCGGCCTCGCTCTTGTGGGTGCCGTCAAGGGCTATAACGTTGTACTTGTCATGTCTGAAAACATGAGCGCCGAACGAAGGATGATTCTGGGAAGTTTCGGCGCAAAAACTGAATTGAGCCGTGCCGAATTTGGGATGGAAGGCACCATCCAGAGGGCGGAGGAAATGCTGGCTGAGAATCCGGGTTATTTCATGCCTCAGCAGTTCAACAACCCCGCAAATCCGGAAGTGCATCGACAAACAACCGGACCAGAAATCATTTCCGCCATGAATGGTGAATCGGTGGATGGTTTTGTTGCAGGAATAGGAACCGGGGGAACCATCACCGGCGTTGGAGAAGTCTTAAAAAAACATTATCGGCAGGTTAAAGTAGTGGGTGTCGAACCGGCTACCTCGGCAGTTTTATCGGGCAAGCCTCCTGGTCCCCATAAAATTCAGGGAATTGGAGCGGGTTTTAAACCCAATGTACTGAACCTGGATCTACTGGATCGCATTTTGCCCGTGTCCGATGAAGACGCCTTTCAATTTGCCCAGAGAATGGGGAAAGAGGAGGGTCTTCTCGTTGGAATTTCTTCCGGAGCTGCATGTTTTGCCGCCAATGAATTGGCTAAAGAATTGGGCCCCGGCAAAAATGTTGTTGTGATTTTGCCGGATACGGGGGAACGTTATTTTAGTTTTAATAAGTACTTCTAAAATAAAAAGGGCTCGGAAATACCGAAAACTGTAAGCTCAAATATTTCTCGTTTTCACATAAAAAAATTTAGGGCATGTTGAAATGGGTCATGTAAAAGGATTAATCTGCAAAGAATGCAAAAGAGAGTATGCCCAGGAACCTATTCACGTTTGTGAATTCTGTTTTGGGCCCCTGGAAGTCAATTACGATTATGAAGCCATCAAAAAAGTCGTAACCAAGCAGTCCATTGAATCCGGCCCGCCCTCCATGTGGCGTTATGAGGCCCTTTTGCCTCTGGATGAGGCCCCAAAAGTGGGTCTTCACACCGGTTTTACTCCTTTGGTCAGGGCGAAAAACCTGGGCAAGGCCCTTGGACTGAGCCACCTTTACCTGAAAAATGATTCCGTCAACCACCCCACTTTTTCTTTTAAAGATCGAGTGGTATCGGTGGCGATTTCCAAAGCCATTGAGTTTGGGTTTGACACCATCTCATGCGCCTCAACGGGTAACCTGGCAAACTCTGTTGCAGCCCAAGCTGCTGAAGCCGGGCTGAAAAGTTGCATCTTCATTCCTGACGGACTTGAAGCGGGAAAAATTCTCGGGACCCTGGTTTACGGGGCGCAGTTAATTTCTGTCAAAGGCAGTTATGATGACGTAAACCGGCTTTGCAGTGAAATCGGAGTCAACCATAATTGGGCCTTCGTGAATATTAATATCCGGCCTTATTATGGCGATGGGTCTAAATCTTATGGTTACGAAATTGCCGAGCAACTGGGCTGGAAAACACCGGATAATGTCGTGGTTCCCGTCGCCGGCAGTTCACTGATCACAAAAATATGGAAAGCATTTCACGAATTCGAAATGCTCGGGCTGGTCGACAAAGTGCAAACCAAAATTTTTGCGGCCCAGGCCACCGGCTGTTCCCCTGTTACCACAGCCATAAAAAATGGCAGTGAAAACATCATTCCGGTAAAACCAAATACTATTGCCAAATCTATCGCCATTGGAAACCCCGCAGATGGATACTACGGCATCAAGACCGCAAACGCCAGTGGTGGCTACGGGGAAGATATATCGGATGAAGAGATAGTCTCTGCCATGAAATTGCTGGCCGAGACTGAAGGAGTTTTTACAGAAACCGCGGGAGGCGTTACCGTAGGCGTCACTCAAAAACTGGTCCAACAAGGCCGGATCAAACCGGATGAGGTAACCGTGATCTGTATCACCGGTAACGGATTAAAAACCCAGGAAGCCTTGGCCGATTGTTTTTCTGCCCCTGCTGTGATTGAGGCCAAAATAGATAGTTTTGAAGAAATTTTTTCAAACGATTTGGCATTAAATGGGCTCCATTAATATAGTTTTGAAGAGGTTTTTGCAAACAGTTTAACGGTTTAAAGGAGTAAAGCATGGCTGTAAAAGTAAGAGTTCCCACCCCATTAATGAAATTGACCGACAATCAGAGCGAAGTAACGGCAGAAGGTGCCACTATCAGCGAAATTCTCAACAATCTGGAAAGCCAGTTTGCAGGAATTAAAGAGCGCATCTGTGATGAAAATGGCGCTCCCCGTCGTTTCATTAATATATATTTGAATGAAGAAGACATCCGATTTCTTGACGGCGAAAGTACCGCTGTAAAAGATGGCGATGAAATCTCTATTATACCGGCAATTGCTGGCGGGGCCTGAAGTGATAGATTTTACCGATGAACAAATAGAGCGCTACAGTCGTCATATTATCCTTCCTGAAGTAGGAGGTGAGGGACAAAGTCGCCTTTTGGAGTCAAAGGTTCTTTTGGTAGGTGCAGGTGGGCTGGGCTCTCCCGCTGCATTTTATCTTGCCGCCGCCGGTATCGGCAATATGGGAATCATCGACTTCGATACGGTCGACCTCAGCAACCTGCAACGGCAAATCATTCATAATACCGAGCGCATTGGCATGCTCAAAACCGAGTCGGCCAAAAAAACTATTACAGCCCTCAACCCGGATGTCAACGTCACAGTTTTTAACGAGAAACTTTGTTCGGAAAACATCTTACGCCTGTTCGAAGGCTATGATTATATCCTAGATGGCACCGATAATTTCGCCACGCGTTATCTCATCAATGACGCTTGCGTGATGATGGGAAAAACTAATATCCATGGCAGTATTTTCCGTTTTGAAGGGCAGGTAACCATTTTCAAATCCGATGAAGGCCCCTGCTACCGTTGCCTCTACCCGGAACCTCCACCTCCAGGCATGGTTCCCAATTGTCAGGAAGGTGGCGTTTTGGGGGTGCTGGCGGGAGTGATTGGCAACCTGCAAGTGGTCGAAACCCTGAAACTGATTCTCGGTAAAGGGGAAACCCTGATAGGATCTCTGCTCATTTATGATGCCCTGAAAACAGAGTTCAGAAAACTAAAGTTAAAAAAAGATCCTCAATGCCCCGTTTGCAGTGACCAACCCACGATCACCGAACTGATTGACTATGAAGAGTTCTGTGGGTTGTCGCGCTGACAGAGGAAATAAAAAACACCGGATTACCGGATTTTTTCGCACCGTAACCGGTTTTAAAGATATCTAATACCTGAAATGTCAAAACCGAAGAATTTTCCTATCCCATTAGAGGTTCAGGCCCCGGCTTGTCCCCTCATCGCCGATCAATCGGTGTTAAAGGCGATTGGCAACACACCTCTGATCCGCATTCATAACCTGGGAAAGGAATTCAAGGATGTGGATATATATGCCAAAGCCGAGTGGAAAAACGCTGGCGGTTCGGTAAAATCCCGCCCTGCCCTGAAAATGATCGAAGATGGTGAGAAATCCGGCGAGCTCACCAAAGATAAAATCATCCTCGATTCCACATCCGGCAATACCGGCATCTCCTACGCCCTGATTGGCAAGGTAAAAGGCTATAAGGTCAAGCTGGTCATGCCATCGAATGTCAGCAAAGAACGAAAAGGATTGATGGCGGGTTTTTACGGTGCCAAAATTGTGACCTCCAGTCCCTTTGAAGGCTCAGATGGCGCGATCATCATGGCAAAAAAAATCTATGAGGAAAATCCCGATATTTATTTCATGCCGGACCAGTACAACAACGACTCCAACTGGCAAGCGCATTTCGAAACCACGGCCCCCGAAATCTGGAACCAGACCAACCATCGGGTCACCCATTTTTTAGCGGGTATCGGAACCGGGGGTACTATTATGGGGGTCAGCCGGGGCCTGCGCCAACTGAATCCTGATATCAAATGCTACGCGGTGGAACCGGCAGAGTCCCTGCACGGTCTGGAAGGCCTCAAACATATGGAAACATCCATCATTCCCGGAATTTATAAAGAAGATTCGTATTGACGAGATTCTTGATCTTGAAAATTTGCCTTGATAATTATGATTATCTCGGTCCTAAGCGCCTATTTTCTCAAGATTTCTCCGTATATTCGCCCAATCCAGGGCTCTGAACGCGTCCAATACGGGGAGCCTTTGACAACAAGTTAAAAGCGGTGTATATAGTAGAGATACAGCAAAATAAGGGAAGCGTTATGGGGAAGACTGCAGACGACAGAGAAGCTAAGCTAAGAATGGCGTCAAACCGCGCGGCCCAAGAAGAGGCCACGAGGAGAAGCGTAGAAGAAAGAAACAGAAAAGAGCAGCAAGAAGCCACAGAGAAAAAGTTAGATAAGCCAGAGTAGAGGGTTCTTCGGCACCCGAGAATATCTCGAGGACTTTTTATTTAGCGAGCGAAACGGCACTAAAAAGACTGATGCCTTGGGTTAGAGACAGAAACATTAGAGAGTTAAAGAAGTAAAGAAACATCACTTTAAGCCGTGTGGAGAACCATACGGCTGTTTTTATCCAAAC
>CATMOP010000012.1 GCA_950072225.1 uncultured Nitrospina sp. | reverse complement strand
GCGAACCCTGCGTCAACAATTTCCCGATAGTGTGTGGTCGGTGGACCTTCAGGAAAATTACAAGCTGGCGCCACTGGTTGCCCCCTTGGTAAACAAGATCCGTTATAACCCCGGACACCTGTTCCATTTGGAAAAAGAAAAGACCATTCGTGAGAAAGTGGAATTTATTGTCAACGCGGCGAAGGCAAATGATTGCGCGATTCGCATTGGGGTCAACTGTGGTTCGGTAGATCCGGACTACAAGGAACGCTATAAAGACGATTCGGTAGAGGCTATGGTCCGTTCCGCAGTCGATCATTGCCAAATGCTGGATGAGATGGGCTTTGAGAATTATTGCGTTTCCCTTAAGGACTCTGATTCTCAGAAAGTGATTGAGGCCAATCGGCGATTCTCCAAAGAACGCCCGGATATCCCTTTGCATCTGGGGGTGACCGAAGCCGGGCTCCCTCCTGAAGGCATCATTAAAACCCGCATTGCTTTTGAACAATTGATCTCAGCGGGAATTGGCGATACGATTCGCGTTTCCCTGACTGTGCCAAATGATGATAAGGGGCAGGAAATTCAGGTAGGAAGGGAAATTCTTAAAGACATTGAGGAGGGTCGGTTCCGCTCTGTTCCCGAGAATTTTCTCGATGGGTTGAATATCATTGCTTGCCCCAGTTGTTCCCGAGTAGAGAATGAAAAGTTTGTCGATCTGGCACAGGATGTACGAAAGATGACAGAATATGCTGAAAAATATAAGCTGACTATTGCGGTGATGGGCTGTCGGGTTAACGGCCCGGGAGAAACCGATGATGCGGACCTGGGGCTTTGGTGCGGGCCTACCCGGGTGAACCTGAAAAAGGGAACGGAAACCCTGGGTTCATATTCCTATGAGGAAATACTGGGCCAGCTGAAAAAAGAAATCGACCAGATGATCCTGGACAAATTTCCACTAGCCGCCCTCTAGCGAGGGAAGCAGATAGTAAGCCCCTCAGTACTCCGTCGGGGCATGAAGGCAAATGAAGAATATTACGCAGGGGAGATAAATAACAGTGGCGTATTAAGCCGAGATAACTCTTTGCTAGCCAGCGAAAGCTATTGCTCGCTGGCCCCACGCCGAGTGGAGGTTTTGAGATGGAATTCGATGTTGAAGAACTTGAAGGGTTGAAACGAAAAATTAATATCACCATCCCTGAGGAAGTGGTGACCAAGCGGGTGAATGAAGCCTATAAAGTATTGAATCGCCAAGTCAAGATACCGGGATTCAGGCCAGGAAAGATTCCGCAGAAAGTACTTGAGAAACAGGTTCCTATGCAGTCTTTGGGGGACATGTTCCAGGAGTTGATGCAGGAATATTATGAGGAGGCGCTTCATAAATCCGGACTCAAGCCCACCGGCCAGCCGGAGATTGACCATGCGGGGATGCAGAATGTTAAAAGGGATGAGCCTTTGAAATTTGCTGTAATTCTCGATGTCAAACCGGAATTAAAAGTTAAGGATTATAAAGGGCTTAAATTCAAAAAGAAGGAAGCTGTCGTCAAGGATGAGGAAATTGAAGAAACTCTGGTAAAAGTTCTCAGTCGCCAGGGTTCCTTGGAAGAAATGCCTGCGGATTATGCGGTTCAGGATGGGGATATCCTTACTTTGGATTTTGATGGCACTATGAATGGCGAGGAACTGGAAAATGGAAGCGCAAAGGATTTTGAACTGCGAGTGGGTGAAAAGAAAATGCTTCCTGGATTTGAGGATCAATTAATTGGGCATACCCAGGAGGAGGATTTTGAGATTAAAGTTGTCCTTCCTTCCAACTGGAACCAGAAAATGCGCCGGGTCAGTTTTCCCGTTCCGGGAGCTCCTGAAGAGAAGCAGGAAGACGATCGGGCTACCTTTAAAGTCAAAATAAAAAAAATCAGAAAACTCCATCTTCCTGAATTGACCGATGAAATTGCCCAGCGGGAAGGATTTGATACCGTTGTGGAACTTCGCCGAGGCATTAAGATCGACCTGCAAAATCATAAAGACCAGGAGGAGGAGTTGAGGATTAAAGAAGATATTTTTAATATCTTGGTCAAAGATGCCGAGACGCCTCCGCCGGATTCGTTGATAGATAGAGAATTGAAATTTATGATTGAAGGCATGAAATATCAAATTGCCCAGTCAGGAATGAAACTGGAGGACTCCGGGTTTGAACCTGATAAAGCGATGAAAGAATGGAGAGAAAAAGCGATTTTTAATACCACTGGCTATATGATGTTAGAATCTGTTGCAGCGGCCGAGAATATCCATGTGACCCAGCAAGATATGGAGGCCGAATATGAACTGCTTGCCAAGCAGACGAAACAGAAGGTGGAAGATATCCAGAAACGGCTCATGTCCAATCCGGACTCGTTGAACCAAACCACGACAAAGATATTGGGACAAAAAGCGATGAACTTTATCTACTCCAACTGCGAGTTTAAGTTTTATAAAGAAGGCGAGGAGCCTGAGAAAGAGGCCAAACAAGAAAGCTGAAATTTTATGAAATACGTAAAAATCATGCCAGTGGAGGATCTCCCTATTGGCAAGTCCGCCATCATATCAGCCGGCGAGGCTGAGATCGCTCTTTTTAACTATAAGGGAAAATATTATGCCATTGCCAACAAGTGCCCGCATAGAGGTTCGCCTTTGGGAGAAGGACGTATTGAAGAAGGCATTGTAATTTGTCCGGGCCATGAATGGCGTTTTAAATTGGAAAGTGGAGCAAATATGCAGAATCCCGAGCTGTTTATCCCAACCTACCCGGTAAAGACCAAAAACGAAAATATTTACATCGGACTGGAGGGGGAAAGCGGGAATATTGCCTACGGAAAAATAGCTTCCACTTTGCCGTCGAGCCTCAAGTTCAGTGTTCCCACCATTCAAAAGCCGCGCAATCCGGAAGAAGAACTGGATTGATTTTTATTATCAGTTGCACCCAAAGGAATACTACATAATTTTTAAAAGCGGGAGAATTTTTTAGCCAGTTGGATTGTCCTCTTTTATTTCAACCCACTTGGGATCGCCGTGAGCTTTATAATTTTCTGTTCCACAAAAGGTCCCGTCATGATAGATATTGACCTTGTATTTTCCGCCGCCATATTTTTCGGTAATGTAAGGAACCGGATCTTCGATATGGGTGAGTTCGGGGGTTTTATATTTTCCAATCAGCTTGAATTCCATTCCCATCCCTAACGCGAGCATGACATAAAATTTCAGGTTGGTTTCGCCGAGGATTTTTTTAAAATCCTCTTCGCAATCGTCTCGGGTATATGTGGGGCCTACCTTATGCTTTGCACGGCGTTTGAGGTAGTCTTCCATGAGGTTATATAACCACCAGTTCTTTTCTTTGCGTTTGTCATGCAAAAATGGGTATTCCACAAACCCATGTTTATTGATAAAAGGTTTTTTGGCCATCGAGTTACTCCATAGGGTTACAACAATAATTATATTCCTTTGCCCGGCGGCTGACAAGCGTTTGAATTTTTAAGTAGCAGGCAATGTATGGGAAAATTTTACAGTAAAAATTATTGGTCGGTAGGGTTTCAGTCCCGATTGTATGATCGGTTGTCTCCGGAGTCCTATCTTGAATCCATGCGGCGCGTGGTTGCTTTTTTGCCGGAAGGAAAATCCTTAACCCTGCTGGATGCAGGTTGCGGTTCCGGACTTCTCCTGCGGTTTCTTGAAGCACGTATCAGGGAGGGGTTGGTTTATACTGGAACCGATCTCCTGAAATCAGGAGTGGGCCAGGCGTTGCTACGCGCTCAAGAACTGGGGATTGCCGACCGGGTTTCCTGTTTCCAGTCCAATTTAACTTCTCCCTATCCTGGGGATGGACAAAAGTTTGATGTGGTCGTAGGGCATTTCTCCCTTTACACCCTTGCGTCCAATGAATTAAGGCTATTGGCTTTGAAAAATTTAAAAGCTTTCATGAAAATGGAAGGTGTTCTTATTCTTACCAACCCTTCCGTGGATTATGACGCGGATTCTATTATTGAGCAAAGCGTTCGATTGGTCAGGGAGCGCCATGGAATTTTAGCGAGTCTTATTAAACAATACCTGGTTTATCCTTTCACCAAGGCTATCGGGCTTCGGTTTATACAAAAGCAACTCAGCTCGGGAAAATGGCAGGCTTATACGCGCGAGGAGTTCTCTCAGGAAATGGAAAGGGCGGGTTTCGCGGTTCAACACATTGAGGAGGTTTATGCCGGGAGCGCATTTATAGGGATTGGAAGATTGGCCTAAACCGGGTAACCATCCAGCAATGCCGACTACATATTTTCATGTTTGGCTAGAGGTACTCGGGTACCATTGTTGCGGTAACTGCGATAGACGGCTTCGGTAAAGCGCATGTATTGTACTCCTGTGGAAAACGATGTATGGCTAAATGGTGTTTTATTCCTGATTGCGCCGATAAACTCTTCTTCCACTTTCCAGATTCCGCGCAGGCTTTGGGGAATAGGGACCTCCTCCAATTGAGCTTGGTCCCGGCGGCCGAAATATAACTTCCCTTCCGGGACAAACTCCAGAACCAGTGTTCCCTTTTCCCCGAAGATCTTGACTTTGGGTTTGCCCGCATGAGAGCCAGTTTCGCTGATTAAAAAAGTCCCGGAAATCCCCTCCTGCAAACTCATTTAAACCGAGAGGTAATCGGGGATTTCTATTTTCACGGTTTCTCCGGTTTCGGGAGCAATGGCCGTATCATTAAAAATTTAGGCTTCTGCCTTGACCCATTGGGCAGGGGGCAACCAGCGGAGCAGGGATTCATATATGATCCCCAGGGTCATGATGTTCATACCGCTAAAAATTTTATTTCTTCGCCAATGCAAGACTTTTTGCGGAACAGTAAGAGGCGCGGATTGATAATCCACATGAAAAAATAAAATTTTCCCCAAATCTCCACGGCGAATCATTTCGGCCATCAGATGATCCGCATGCAAGGAAAAGGGAGCAGGAACCAGTTGTGCGACGAGATTAGGGTGTTTCCGGGAGATGTCCAGCATTCTCCTGGCTTCGGACTGGTTCATGGCCATACGCGCTTCGCATAAAACATGTTTTCCTGATTCAAGGGCCAGGCAAGTGGCGGGACAATGAAGATAGGGCCAGGTTCCGATGACGATAGCATCCAGGTCAGGAGAAGTGGCCACTTCCTCCCATGATTCCCGGATGGTTGGTATGTGAAACTCCTCGGCAGAATTTTTCGCCGACTGGATGGTTCGGTTGGCGACTTCTCGGACTTCCACATCAGGCAGGGCCAGAAATTTAGGAAGGTGAATTTTTCGGGTATTTTGTCCTGCACCAATAATTCCAATACGAATTTTTTTATTTTTCAATAAACCGGTTCCTAATAATTGATATTTGTTTAATATAATTACTTAAAAACAATGGTTTGCCTAGTTTTTAGGATTGTGTTAAAACGGCTCTGATTATTATTAGTACGATAGCTTTTGTTTCGCCATAGAATTTTGTGAGCTGAAAATGAATTATGACATTAATATTTTAATTGTCGAAGACCTTTTAACAACCCGGTTGTTTCTCCGTCGAACACTGAAAAAACTGGGTTATACGAATGTGGTCTTGAGCGGAGATGGAGAGATCGCGTTAAAAGAACTTAAGCTAAAGTCTTTTGATCTTATTATTTCTGACTGGCATATGCTCAATATGGATGGCTTGGACTTATATAAAGCACTGAGTAAAAACCGAAAATGGAGTGAAATCCCCTTTTTATTGATTACTGCAGAAAAAGAACGCGACAAGGGCATTGAGGCCGGTATTAAAGAATACCTTGTAAAACCTGTTAAGCCGGAAAATTTAAGCAATAAAATTAAAGAAGTGGTTTTTGGGGAGGTGGCTTGAAACAAGCCACCAACACCCCGATAAAATCTTTCAGTCCCATGCCTTCCTTTTTCTTTTTATAATCCCGCATCCTTTCTGATAGCTTTGGCTTTATCTGTTTTTTCCCATGTAAAGGAACTTTCCTTTCGACCAAAATGTCCATAAGCAGCAGTTGCCAGGTAACGGGGTTTTAAAAGATTCAGCGTTTTAACAATGCCTGCGGGTTTGAGGTTGAAATGGGAACGGACCAAATCTTCGAGGATATCAGGATTAACGTTATGGGTTCCGAAAGTTTCGACACAAATTGAAACGGGGTCGGCCACTCCAATGGCGTAGGCGAGCTGAACTTCGCATCGATGGGCCACTTTAGCTGCGACCAGGTTTTTGGCTATATATCGAGCCATATAAGCGGCAGAGCGATCGACCTTGGATGGGTCTTTTCCTGAAAATGCTCCTCCACCATGTCGCGAGAACCCACCGTAGGTATCGACAATAATTTTTCTCCCTGTTAAGCCGCAGTCGCCATGTGGGCCGCCAATTACAAAACGTCCTGTAGGGTTGATATGGATTTTCATCTTTTTATGTTGCAGTTTTTTCGGGATAACTTTTTGGATAACAAGTTCGGTGATATCGGCCCTGATTTGCTTTGTGGAGACGTTGGGAGCATGCTGAGTCGAAATGACGACCGTTTCAACGCAGACAGGTTTGTTATTTTCATACCTGATTGAAACCTGTGATTTGCTGTCAGGTCTCAAATAGGGGAGAGTTCCTTTTTTCCTTACTTCAGCGAGTTTGCGCACCAGTTTATGTGCATACATTATAGGTGCGGGCATCAGTTCCGAGGTTTCATCGCTGGCATAACCGAACATCATTCCCTGGTCACCGGCGCCTTGCTCGTGTTTGTCATCGTTAACTCCCTTGGCGATATCTCCCGATTGTTCATCCAAGGCGACCATTACGCCGCAGGTTTCAAAATCAAAACCCATATCGGAGTGGGAGAACCCGATACTTCTTATGGTTTTTCTGACAATTTTAGGAATTTCAATATAACATTTAGTGGAAATTTCTCCGGCAATCACAGCGAAACCGGTAGTGATCATTGTTTCACAAGCAACTCTTGCCCTGGGATCCTGTTCTAGTATTGCGTCCAAAATAGAATCTGAAATCTGGTCCGCTATTTTGTCGGGGTGTCCTTCCGAAACAGATTCTGAAGTGAATAAATAATTACCTGGGTTCATTAAGATTTCCCTTTTAATTGGAAGGTTAAAAACAAACTAAACCAATATTAGTTTCATCATGTAATTCATTTTCAGGTAGAGCTTGATTTCTCTTCAAAACTGAGGTCCCGGTCAAAATCTTCTGGGAATCGAATCCTCATTTCATTCGTAATGAAAGATGTTATTTCTTCTGAGGAACTCATTTCTAAAACATCATCGGCCAACTGGCGTGCCTCATCAAGCCGAATGGTGCGAATGATCTTTTTCACCTTTGGAATCGAATGGGGTTCCATGCTCAAATCATCAAGTTTTCCTAGGCCCAATAAAAGCATTGTTGCCATCGGGTCTCCCCCAAGCTCGCCGCAAATTGAAACCTTTATGCCTGCGTTTTCAGCAGACTGAATAATATTTTTTAACGTTCTTAATACTGAAGGGTGAAAGGGTTGGTAAAGATGGGCGACATTTTCATTTATTCGATCTACTGCCAGAAGATACTGGATTAGGTCGTTAGTGCCAATACTGATAAAGTCCACTTCCTTGAGAATATGATCAATGCAGATGGCGGCCGCCGGGGTTTCTATCATGGCTCCTACCTCGATTTTCTCATTAAATGGAATCTGATCTTTTCTTAAATCGTTTTTTGCGTCTTCCAGGATTTTGTTGGCCTGAATTATTTCCGTCACCGAAGAGATCATGGGGTAGAGAATTTTCACATCTCCATAAAAACTTGCTCTCAAGATTCCCTTTATTTGATCTGTCAATAACTGGGGGCTGGCCAGGGACAAGCGAATACCTCTAAGTCCCAAGGCGGGATTGTCTTCATCGCTGTTACTGACATCGCCAAACTGCTTATCCATCCCGATATCCAGGGTACGAATGACAACGGGTTTGGAGTCCATTTCATGGACAACCGATTTGAAATTCTCATAGAGTTCTCTTTCCCCCGGTAAGGGTGATGCCGCCAAATAAAGAAATTCTGTACGGTAAAGTCCTACCCCTTCGGCCCCAAACTTATACAGGGTTTTAACTTCCTGATTGGATTCAATATTGGCCAACAGTTTAACCTGATGTCCATCGAGTGTTTCTGCGGGCTGGTGGATATTGGCCAATAATCTTTCTTCGTATTTGCGGTAGTTTTCCTGTTTTTTAGCGTAGTGTTGTAAAATTTCGCTGGGGGGGGTTATGATGACCTCGCCGTCAATGCCATCAACAATAATTTGATCTCCAGAATTAATGCTTGAAGTGAGCCCTTTAATTCCTGTGATTGCAGGGATTCCTAAAGCTGCAGCAAATATGCCAATATGGGATGTTTTCCCGCCGGCCTCGGTAGCCATCCCTTTGACAAAGTTTTTCGACATCATGATGGTGTCAGAGGGACTCAGGGAATGGGTTACAATAATTACCGGCTCCTGGATTTCAGACAGAGACTCTTGGGAATGGCCAATGAGGTTTTTAAGGATAGTCTGGACCAGCAGGTCAAGATCGTCTTTTTTCCCCTTCAAATATTCATCGTTGATATTGTCAAACAGTTTTAGAAAATTGTTTAAAGTTTGTGTGAGAGCCCACTCTGCATTGGTTTTGTGTTTTTTGATGTTTTCGATGGTATCGTTAACCAGAATATCATCATCGAGAAGCAGGCTGTAAGTATCTAAAATAACTGCATATTTATCGGCGACTTTTTTGGCGCGTTTTTTTATCTCCGTCATTTGGAGCTTGGTTTTATCAATTGCTTTGCGAAAGCGCTCAATCTCTTTTTCTGCTTCAAGTTCATTAAGCTGATGTTTGATAATACAGAACTTACTTGAGTCAAGCAGATACGCTTTTCCGATTGCGACTCCTTTTGATACAGCAATGCCTTTCATGGTCAATTATATGAATTTAGAGTCTGCTTCAAGGAGAAGTGAATAGATTTGATTAGCGTCCTGTAATTTTAGAATGCCTTCGCGCAAATCCTGGTTTTTAAAAAGTCTTGAAATGCGGGCCAAAGCTTTTAAATGTTGTCCTGTCGAATTGGAGGGTGCAATGACCATGTATACAAAATGGACAGGTTTTTGGTCAAGGGACTCAAAATCTACCCCCTTTAAGGAACGCCCAAAGACAGTAACGATCTTGGAAAGCTCATCGGATTTTCCGTGCGGAATTGCTACATTTTCACCAATTCCGGTGCTTCCCAGCCTTTCCCTTTCCATCAAGGTATTAAACAAGGTTTCCTTGTCCTTGATCAAACTCAGTTTTTGCAGGAAATCGGTTATTTCACGGAGGACTTCTTCCTTATTGGTTCCGGCCAGATTGGCAATAATGGAGTCCTTTTTTAAAATATCATCTATTTTCATTTGATTGGGAGCGAATTGAGGATGAGGTCGGTTTAGTTTTGGTTTTTCAGTTTGGACTGGGAGCCCTTTTTGATTCTAAGGTCCTGAGCTCTTTCTTTATGTTTTCTTAACTGTTTTTCAATTTTTAACAGGGCATTATCCATCGAAGCATAGAGGTCATCGGTCTCGTGCTGGCTATGCACCGTAAATCCCTTTGTTTTTACTGTGATCTCCGCAAAATGCCGGTGTTTTTCTACATGAAGTGCCACGTGGACATCTCCTTTTTCACCTAGTTCGTTGATGGTCTTATCCATTTTGTTTTTCAAATGTTCCCGGATTCCATCCGTGATATCAATGTTTCGTCCAGTTACAGTCAGTTTCATCAAGTTCTCCAAGAAAAACGTCAAACGGTATATTTTGATTAAGGTCTGCTAAAAGGAGCATAAATTACTATAAGGCAGGGGAAATCAAAACCATTTTTTTCTTTTACTTGCAGGTGGAATATTCAACTCTTTTCGATATTTTGTAATAGTTCTCCGTGCTATTTTAGCATTTTTCCTCATTAATGCCTCAACCATTTGATCATCTGTTAATGGATAACTCCCGTCTTCCTCATTGATGATTTCCTTTATCATATTTTTTACACGAATGGAGGACATGGTATTCCCCATATAAGATTTGATACCACTATGGAAAAAGAATTTAAGCTCAAAAACTCCCTGCGGAGTATCTATGTATTTGTTTGTGGTAATTCTGCTTACAGTTGACTCATGCATTTCAATATCTTTGGCAACATCTTTCAGGACCATGGGTTCCAAATAGGACAAACCATCATCTAAAAAGCTCTTTTGCAGTTTTACGATACTTTTCCCGACTTTGTAGATAGTTTGTCTTCGTTGGTCTATGCTTTTAATCAGCCATAAAGCAGACCGGTATTTGTCCTCCAAGTATTCCTTGGTTTGTCCCTCTTTAGTGGTCTTTAACAGATTGTGGTAGTAAGGACTGATCCTTAGGTTAGGAACCCCATCATCATTCAAAACCACATCGTAACCCTTCTCTGTTTTTACTACAACCAGGTCGGGGACAACATAGTCAACCCTCTCGGAGCTGAATAAAAGTCCAGGTTTGGGGCATAAATCCCTGATAATTTTCAAGGCATCTAAGACTTCCTCTACATCAACTTTCAACTCAGAGGCAACCTTTGGCAAGAACCGGTCTTCCAGCCGCTCTAAATAATTTTCAATGAGTACTTCTACATAAGGTTTTTTTTCTGAAAGGGTGCGTGCCTGAATCATCAGGCATTCTTTCAAAGTCCGGGCGGCAACTCCGGCGGGTTCAAAACTCTGTACAATTTTTAGAACCCTCAGCACATTTTTTTCTTCGGTGTTGCAAATTTCAGCAATTTCCTGTAAGTCGGCGCAAAGATATCCGTCATTTTGAATGTTACCTATAATGCATGATCCGATAAATTTATCCGAGTCAGAGTCAACGGATAAATCCAGTTGCCACATGAGGTGGTCTGCTAAAGTAGCTTCTTTTTTGTATGTAGATTCAATAGAGGGTCTTTCAGTATAACTTTCGACTGACATGCCCTGATCTATGTTGCCTTGAAAATAACTGTCCCAGTCTATTTCCTGATCCTGAGAGTTTGGGCTCTGTTCATTATCGGAGTTGAAATCTTCATTCGGTTCCTTTTCTTTCTGACTATTTTCCTGCTCATTTTCATTCTCCTCTTCAAGCAATTCTTCCAGAACCGGATTTTCTATAATTTCTTGTCTTATTAATTGGGCAAGTTCCAATCTTGCCATAGGCAGGAGCTTGATGGCCTGCTGAAGCATGGGTGTCATGACCAGCTTCTGGGTCATCTTTAAGCTCAAATTAATTTTCATTTCCATCGCCATAAATGCTTGCTCCCGGCCTAAAATGAAAACTGGTTGCCCAGATAAATCTGTTTCACTTTTTCATCCTGGGCAACGTCCATCGGTTTACCCGATGAGATGATTTCCCCCTCGTTAATAATGTAAGCACGATCAGTAATGCTTAGGGTTTCCCGGACATTATGATCGGTGATCAAAACGCCAATGCCCTTTTTTTTTAATTGGGAAATAATGGATTGAATATCTGCCACGGCAATAGGGTCGATTCCTGCAAAAGGCTCATCCAAGAGAATAAACACTGGGGATGTGGCCAAAGCCCTGCTAATTTCCACCCGTCTTCGTTCTCCCCCCGAAAGTGAATAAGCTTTGGAGTCTTTTATATGGAGAATGTTGAGTTCGCGAAGAAGCGAGCGGGCCTTTTTTTTGCAGTCAAAACTGGAGAGTTTCTGGGTCTCCAGAACCGCAATGATATTTTCTTCTGCCGTCAAATTCCTGAAAACCGAAGGTTCCTGTGGCAAATAACTTATTCCTCTTTTGGCGCGCTCATGCATGGGAAAATAGGTGACATCTTCATCATTTAATAAAACTTTGCCGTCATCAGGGCGGGTCAGCCCCACAACCATGTAAAAGGTAGTGGTTTTGCCCGCGCCGTTTGGACCGAGCAGGCCCACAATTTCACCTCGATTGACTTCAATGCTTAATTTATTGACTACTTTTCGAGCCCGGTATGACTTGATAAGGTTTTCGGTTCTTAGGCCAGCCACTTTTTTATTTGGAAGAGGAAAGTTGATCTTGATCGGTTAACTGAGACTTTTTTTTCGGGTCCTTTTTTTCATCTTTTGGATAGATTTTCATGCGCACTCTTTGATTGGCGATAAACCGGTCCTTTTCCATAAGAAAAATCAATTCCCGACCTTCAATCATATTGTCCTCTTCCCATGCGGTGGCATAGGGGGTACCCGTTAAAATTATTTTTTGCAATTTGTCCAAATAAACCGCTCGGTCTCCGATGGCTCTTTTTGTGCCCCGGGTAACAACCACATTGCCAATGGCCACAATCTCATCCGTTTCCTTTTTGTCCTCGGTATTGTAGATCTCCATAATGTCAGAGGTGATTTTCAGATCGCCCTTGTAACTCACTACGTTTCCCGAAAAAACTATTTTTACTCCTCCGTTTTCAGACCGCATGCGATCAGAGGTGATTTCTATAGGTTCTTCGCTCTTTTTGGACTTTTCTTTTAGTGGTGCCTCGTTTTGGGCTATGGCTGGTAAAGCCACAAATACCCAGGCGGCAAAAATAATTAATCCGGCCGATTTGCTTTTCATACTATTTCACTGGTTTTGAGTTGCTTTTCGGAGAGTTGGTGCTCAACCTATCCATCAATATATCCGCTGCACCCACAAATTTTACATGGCCCATTAAAATAACGTCATTAGTTTTTTCTTTGTAGGTTCCCGAATCCGCAACAATGACATACTTCTTGTTTTCTCCCTTGTGGAGGATCATTTCCACATTCTGCATTTTGGTCAAATCTTCCTCATTATTGATTTGCGCAAAATCTGCTTTGAGTTCCCACTCCTTGACACCCTTGACTTCGTGGATGACTTTGAAATTTTCGATTTCAACGTCAATTCCTTTTTCCATCACCGTGACTCGGATGTTACCCATCTCGACAGAAGTGTTGAAGCTTTTGAAAAAATAAAACCCTGCCGCTCCGATTATGCTGAAGGCCACTAACAGAAGAGCTATCCTGACCGCATTAATCATTTAAATAATTAATTTATAAAGCATTAAGCGTTTATGCAAATGGCATACCATATGAGCAATGATGACATACCAGATGTTTAAAGTAAAGTGAAATCAGGGAAAGAACGCGGTTCTGGAGAAAACGAAGTGAAGGTGAATTCCCGCTGGGAGTCGCTGATTATTTTTATATTTATTTCTAATCTGTCCTGAATATTGAGGATGAGTTTGTCCGGTTTTCGGGCAGAACGTAGTTTTTCCGCCCATTCAATGATAGTTACCCCTCGGGTATATAAAATTTCCTCAAGGCCCAGAGAATAGATTTCTTCGTGGTCATCGATCCGGTATAGGTCGATATGGTAAATAGGAAGCCTACCTGGGTACTCATTGATTAGTGTGAAAGTAGGACTGCGAATATAGAAATCCTTGTCCAGTTCCAAACCGTAACAGATTCCCTGGGTAAAGCGAGTTTTGCCTGCACCGAGATCTCCAAATAGAAGAATGATGTCACCGGCACCCAAAGAGCTTCCGAGTGATTCTCCTAATTGCAGGGTTTCTTCAGGACTGTGCGATATTTTTTTCATTCTTTATGGAAGTATCCGTTTCAGGCTTTCCGGCAGACATCTTAATAAATCTCCCGCTATCAGGGTAGTTTGGCTTTCAGTTTCAGCAAAGTGATCTCCTGCTTGACCGTGTATATAGGAACCTGCAATGGAAGCCGAGCAAGGGGCCAGGCCCTGAGCCATGAGCCCGGCAATGATTCCGGTCAAAACGTCTCCCGATCCACCGGTTGCCAAGCCGGAATTCCCTGTGGAATTGATGATTATTGACCCATCGGCTAATGCAATCAGGCTGGGAGAACCTTTTAAGAGGAGGGTCAAAGAATGCTCGGTGGCAAATTTTGAGGCTATGGTTATTCGGTTTTTTTGAATTCCTTGTGTTGACACCCCGGTTAAACGGGACATTTCTTTAGGATGAGGGGTGAGAACAGTTTCGGCCTTCAACTTCCCCAACCAGTCCTTATGAGACGATATCGCGTTCAAGGCATCCGCATCGAGCACCAGCGGGCATTGAATCAGCGGCAATATTTCACCGA
>CATMOP010000011.1 GCA_950072225.1 uncultured Nitrospina sp. | reverse complement strand
AAGCACGGCTTCCTGCCGGGTTTCTTCCAGTTCATGGGTCAGATTTTGGGACACCTGAAAGTTGTGTGGGCTAAATATCCGGTGTTTCTAGGGAATTTTCACAGGAGTCCAAAAGGTTTTGGGCGTTTTGGTAGGTATCGTCTTTATCCAGCACATTTTTAAGCAACGGGATGGCTTTCTGGCATTTAAGGAGTTTGCTATAAATTTCACCCATGATGAATTGCAGGTGAATTTCATCGGGGTCTATCAAACTGTAGCGGTTGCCATACATGAGTACTTCTTTGGCTTCGCCCAGGCCCCGGTAACTGAAAACGATGCTTTGCAAAAGTTTCAGATTCAGGGGGTCTTCTTCGAGAGACTTGAGGGAATGTTCGAGTGATTTCAGGTATTCCTTTTTCATATTGTAAAATTCGGCAGCCAAATGCCTGAGTGCCTTGTCTTCAGGATTTTTTTCTGTTGCCTGTAGAAGGTTGATCAGCCCAATCTCCCGCATCACCATTCCCATTTGGCGGGGATCATTTTTAGCCGTGTTCTTGAAATAGTCCAGGGCCTCTTCCTTTTGCCCCATTTCCAGAAGGTTGTAACCCATATATAAATGCGCGTAACTCAACTGCGGATTTTTCTCCAAAGCCATTTTGAGAAGGCCAATACTTTTCTCATATTCGCCGATTTGATAATAGCTGTGGCCCAGGTTGAGCAGGCTCTCCCAGCTTTCAGGGTTCATTTCTACCTGTTCGATCAACCGGGCGATTTGGTTCCTGTCGGCCTGCAAATGGTAACGAACCAGATTATTGTCTTCAATCAGGCTCAGGGCTTTTAAAAGTTGGCCCCGATTTCCGTACATTACGCCACGTTGGTAAAGGTCCATGGCTTCGTAATGGGTTTTCAGCCTCCTCCGGTCTGTCTCTGAAAGATTCTCCACATGTTTGGCAATTTGATCAAAAGATGCCCGGTTGAATACATACTTTTCCTTGCCGGACACATCTATAACATTTCCCAGATCAAGATAAAACTCGATGGCGGGATGGTTGTCGGTGATAAGGGGGTAACCCCTGCCTAAAGCTTGAACTTGCTCATCGAGAAACCAGATATTGCTTAGAAAGGCAAAGACATTGAAAATTTCAATATCGGCCAGCTCTTTTTTGACTTCGGGTTCCTGCAACCGTGTTTTAAGTTTTTCGAAATCAATGCGGATAGGTTGATCGGAACCGATGAGGAGCATTTCGTTGGCGACCGGCATCCAGCCCATGGTGTATGGAAAAACGGACCGGAAGGTGCTGAAGTGCATCGCCACTTCTTTTTCTCCCTGGCTGTGGAGGGGAACCCATTGCGCTGATATTCCTCCTGGTTTCAGGTGTTTTTTTTGTAGTTGGTAATATTCCTGGGTATACAGGTTTACCGTGAACGCCGTGCGGGGCGGTGGCGGCTCGGAGGTGATGACATCGTAAAGTTTGTGGGTGGTCAGCAGGTGGTTGCGGCCATCCTGAATGACGAAGTTTACTTTTGGGTTGTTCAGCACTTGCCGGTTTTCTTTGGCAAACAGTCTTCCCGCATTAATGACACTGGAAGACAGCTCCAGGCTATCGACAGACTTGACTCGAAGATGAAGGCTCGCCGCGCCTGTTGTTTGTCCGGTGCCAAAGCAGACGACCAGCACGTCTGTGGGTTGATCCACCAGCAGGAGGGGAATGTGGGCGAGCAGTTTCATATAGCGTGTCGCGATCAGGTTGGATGCGGACATGGAAACGCCATTGGTGATCAAGCTTTTCGCATCCGGGTCGAGAACGCCATAATTGCCTTCGAACACGGCTACGGTATCGGAGAGCCCTTCCTCGAAATACAGCAACTTTTTAAGATTGCGTTTTCCGGCACTGTCCCGCATGAAAAACGGATTTAACAGGTCATTGGGAATGGCCATGTTGACAAAGAGAATCAGTGCCGTGAACACGACTGTCAACCCTTTGCGCACAGCCAGAGTCAAATAGTTTCCGGTTCTAAACAGCAAAACCACAGTCAGCAAGTTGAGGGTGGCGACCAGGGTCAGGCTGACCTGACTGCCTAGATTTGGGAGGAACAGAAAACCAGCGCACAGCGACCCCAGAATCGCTCCAAGAGTATTTGCCGAATAGATCTGGCCGGTAGCCTTGCCGATGTTTTGATGTTTCCCGGAAATCATTTTTACCAACAGAGGAAAGCACATACCCAAAAACACGGTGGGTATCAGCATGAGCCCGGCAGAATCCTTGAAGTAGCGCAAAAACACCGAAAGGGGTTGGCTCAGGTTGTAACCGTTCCAGGGAGCGGAAAGGATCGACTCGAGTCCGTATATGGAACCGATCACGTAAAGACCGGTGCCCACTTGGAGTATTAACAAGGCTGTGCGGATGTTATGAATTCTCGCTGCCAGGGGGATCAATAGCAGGCTCCCCAGAAAGATTCCCAGAAGAAAAACCGTGAGCATCATGCTGAAGGAGTAAATGGTGCTGGCGGTGCTGAACACTAACAGCCGTGTCCATAAAACCTCGTAAGCCAATGCCGTGAATCCGCAGATAAAGCTGATGCCCATCCAGAACTTTTGCTCCCTGCTCCAGTCGATGTGCGGTGCCCGCAAGGGGGGTAGGTGGAACTTCCAGTCTGCGCCGGGAACGGTTTCCAGATAAATGCTCAATGCGCTGATCCCTATCAGAAGGTTGGCCCCTGCCGCTAGAAGAACAGTTTGCAGGACACCAAATGTTCCCATCAGGAAGAATCCGGCCATCAGGCAACCCAATGCGCCACCCAGGGTGTTGAGAGCATAGAGGAGGCTCACCTGGGTTCCAATGTGGCTGTCTTCGGTGACGCAGTATTTGCTGATGATCGGCAAAGTGGCTCCCATGAGGGTGGTGGGAACCAGCATCAATCCAAACGCAAACACCATTTTTATCAAATTCTGCAAGGGAATGGATTCGGGGATAACGCTGTGGAGGGAAGCATAGATTCCCGAAAAATTAGCGAAAAGGAAAGAGAGCAGAGCGCCACTGGCAAAAATCAGGATTTCTACCCAGCCATAAATAAGCAGTGCGGCCTTTCCTCCTGCAGACGAGCCCTGGGTTTCCGGCAACCGGTCGACCGCATAGCCGAATAGATAACTGCCCAGGCCCAAACCCGCCATAAATGCCGCCAGCACTACCGATACAGAAAACACGGTATGTCCGAACACCAGGGTCAGCATCCGAGTCCAGACGATTTCGTAAATCAGTGCGGTGATGCCGGAAATAAAAAATAAAAAATAAACGATGGGAGAACGTTGCATGTTTTATAAGGGGTTTGGGTCCAGCGTGACGCTGGACTCAATGAGCAATAACTCTATCTGGCGAGCAAAGAGTTATTTCGGCTGAAAGAGCCCTTACCCAGTTGCCTCCACGGCTAGTGGGCTCTCAAATTAATTGACATTGACACAGGCTTCAAGTAATTTTTAGAGATCCTATGTAGATACTTGTTTTTTTCAGAATCATAATGAAGGTTTCAGCAATGGGAACGCAAGAAATAAAAATCGCCGATGTCGATCATCCTTATGCCAAGGAAAATGGTGTTGAGTGGTCTGAGGAGGCGTGGGAGAGGGTGAAACATGCCCCGGAATTTGTGCGTCCAGGTATCCGCAAACTGATGGTCCAGCGTTGCATGAAAAGAGGTTTTAAAATAGTTACTTCTGACTATCTGACCGAAATTCGCAATGAGTCCATGATGCTGGTGTCCAAAAGGGTCAAGGGGTTCGGCTTCGAAGAATTGACGATGGATGCCTTCGAGGTGGCGAAGGAAAAAATGCGGCAAAGTCCGCGCAAGGTGGAAGTGATTGAGGAAATAGAAGACTTTCTCGCCATGCGTACCGAGAAAAAAGACGACATTGTTGAAAAATTCAAAGAATATATGGAGTTCGCGACCCCCCAAGGCATTCCCTGGAGCAAGGAAGCGTTGGAGAAAATGGAGAAGGTGCCTCCCTTTGTTCTGGGTATGGCTAAGCAGACCATTGAGGGCCGTGCCCGTGAGCGCGGAGACAAGATGATCACTGTTTCTATTATTGATGAAGTGTTCACCAAGATGATGCCTGCATCGGCTAAACAGGCAATGGGGATGGAAGTGACCGAAGAGGACCTCAAGCGCGATGAGCAATTAGCTAAGGAAAAAGAAGAACCGGTGGAAGTCTCGCTGAAATGGGAAGACGATGCTTTGAAAAAGGTTTGCCGGATTCCTATTCCCTTCATCCGTAATATGGCGGTGAAACGTATTGAGCAAGAGATTTCCAAAGAAGGAAAAGAGGTTGTAACGCTCGAATTATTTGATAAATATCGATTCACTTTTTAATCGCGAGGTTATTATTACTGGCCGGTTGTTTTGTTTTGGTCTGGGTTTTTCCTCATTGGCCTTGGCTGAAAGCCTTCTGCCCAAAGGATGGAATATCTCCGGGACCTGCCGGGGTGGTGACAGGCAAGACGCGATCAAAGCTAAAAACATTCCGACCTGCCTTTTTGATGGTTCCCGTTCCACACCAGAAATTTCAAAGGCCGTCTCCCTGGCAACGCATCTTTTAATCACGATTCCTCCCCAACCTTCCGGCGATGTGGTGCTGGAAAATTTTAGTGAAGAGATTTCCCAAGCCAGCCATTTGCAATGGATCGGATACATTTCTTCAACCGGAGTTTATGGTGATGCCCGGGGGGAATGGGTGGTTGAGACTTCGCCCTTGCGTGGGTCTACGGATCTCAATCGCCGGCGTGTTGAAGTGGAATCGGCCTGGCTCAAGATGGGCAAGGATCACGGTTTGCCGGTGATGATTTTTCGCTGTGTGGGTATTTATGGGCCGGGAAGGAACTTGCTGGTTTCTGTGCAACAGGGGCGTGCCCGGCGCATTGACAAACCCGGTTTGGTATTTTCCCGCATCCATACTGAGGATCTTGCGCAAACGCTGGAAGCTTCGATGAAAAATCCCCAGCCCGGCGAGATATATAATGTCAGCGACGACTTTCCTTGTCCTCCAGCCGAGGCGGTGGAATATGCCTGTGGTTTGCTGGGTGTGGAACCGCCACCCTTGGTGCCTTATGAGAATGCTGATCTTTCCCCAACCGCCCGGGGTTTCTACAACACCAACAAACGTATCTCGAACAAAAAAATCAAAGATGAACTGGGTGTGAAACTGCGTTACCCCGATTACCGCTCCGGCTTGAATGCGTTGTTTAAGGATTTTTAACTGGAAGTCTTGAATTATTATAAGCCCGTTGGATAGTCGAGAAATTCGCTGGTGATGCCGAATTTTTGTGTTAAATGATTGCCCACCGCTTTCACGCCGCCGGTTTCGGTGGCGTAATGCCCGGCGAAAATCAATACGCAGTGGCCTTCAATGGCTTCATGGTAATGGTGGTTGGCTCCTTCTCCCGTGATGTAAGCAGAGAGCCCTTCACGGCTGGCCTGCCCAACGATTTCCGCAGCCCCACCGGTTACCAGGCCCACCGATTCAATATCTCCCGCACCGATCAATTTGACGGATGAACCCAGTTTCTCTGACAGTTCCTGTGCCAGGGCTTCAGCGGATTTTTTGTTGATTGTGCCCTTGAAACCAATTTTGATTCCGCCATATTCGCCAAACGGCTCCAGGTTTTCCAGTCCGATCAAATCGGCCAAAGCCCGGTTGTTTCCCAATACAGGATGCAGGTCGAGTGGGATATGGGCCGAATACAATCCCAGGTTGGCACTTATCATGGAAGAGATTTTTTCATAATAGGTCCCGCGAAGTGGTTGCAGTCCGCCCCAGAAAATTCCATGATGCACAAACATCATCTGGCAATTTTTTTCGATGGCCAGATCGATGGTGGCTTGGCACAGATCTACCGCCAGTCCTATTTTTTTTATTTCGCCGGTGTTTTGCACTTGCAGTCCGTTCATGGCGTTGGGCGAATCGCTAATGGATTGGATGTCCAAAAGGTTGTCCAGGTAGTGGCTGAGTTGTAGAATGTCCATGGTCAAAATTATAACTTCTTACGGGTTGCAGAGGCAATAGTGATCAATTTTATTCTCCGAAACATTTGGCAGAGGATCATCCTGCTGGTTTTTATTTCCATCATTTCCCACGCCGTCGTGCATCTGGCACCGGGAGAGCCGGCATTGGTGGATCCTTCCAACCCGAGAATGAAGGCGGAAGATGTTCAGCGAATTAGGGCGGCCTACCATTTAGATGAACCCATACACATTCAGTATATTTATTGGGTTAGAGATCTGTTTACCGGTGAACTCAAGTCGTTCAAGGATAACCAGCCAGTTATGGAAAAAATCTGGGGAAAATTTCTAAATTCTCTTCCCTTGTTTATTGTAAGTATGATGATCATTTGGTTTTTGGCCTTTCCTGTTGGAATTGAAGCGGCCATAAACCGAGATTCTAAATTTGATAGGACCAGCACTTTTATTTCTTATGCTCTGATATCATTCCCAGGTTATTTCCTGGCTTATCTCCTTATCATTTTCATGGTCAAGACCTTTAATATCCCCGTTATTGGGATGAGAACCTTCGGTCTGGAAGAGGCCCCGCTATTACTCCGGTCCATGGACCGGGTCTGGCATCTGACTATTCCGGCACTGATGTCAGCCATTGCCGGCGTTGCGGTACTTTCCCGCTACGTCCGTTCGCAAATGCTGGAAGTGATTCATCAGGATTATATGCGCACCGCACGGGCCAAGGGTTTGCCGGAGGATCAGGTGATCTACCATCACGGATTGCGTAATGCCCTTCTTCCTTTCATCACCATGTTTGGTTTGATGATTCCGGGGTTAATAGGAGGTTCGGTGATCTTTGAAACCATATTTGCCTGGCCGGGAATGGGACGGTTGGGATTCGAAGCCATACTGGCGCGCGATTTTCCCGTTATCTTGACGTTGAATTTTTTTGCTGCCGTTCTGGTTTTGCTGGGTACGTTGATTTCCGATGTTCTTTATGCGGTGGCGGACCCGCGTATCAAATTTTAGGAAAGTCTTATGAACGAACCGATCATTAATTTCGAAGCCGATGCCCTGACACCGTCTAAAGGCTTGTTTCAGGAGCGTTGGGATATTCTCAAACGCAATCGCAGGGCGTATGTCAGTTTTTGGTTTCTAATTGTATTATTTGTTTTAGCATTACTTGGAAAAGTATTTACGCAGAATATAATTCTTTTTGACCCAAAGATTGTACGACTTTCAGAAAAATTTCTTCCTCCGCTCACCCCTTTCGCCAGTACTATCACTCCCAAAGAAGATGCTCCCTTGGTAGGAATCTATTTATTGGGTACGGATGAACTTGGACGGGACGTTTTTGCCCGTATGGTGGAAGGGAGCTTTGTTTCACTCACAATTGGTTTTGTTGCAGTTGGCATAGCCTTAACAGTAGGAATTTTTTTTGGTGGACTGGCCGGATATTACGGTCGGGTCAAACTGGCATTCATTACGGTGGATACACTCATTATGCGGTTTGTGGATATCATGTTGTGTTTTCCCAGTTTCTTTTTGATTTTAACGGTCGTTGCACTGCTTCCACCCAGCATATACAACATCATGATTGTGATCGGGTTGACGAGCTGGATGGGGATTGCCCGGTTCGTTCGTGCTGAATTTTTATCATTGCGCGATCAAGATTTTGTTTTAGCGGCCAGGAGTCAGGCTATTCCCGAATGGCGGATCATCTTCATTCATATGGTTCCCAACGCCATAGCCCCGGTTCTGGTTTCGGCAACAATTGGTGTGGCGACCGCTATTCTTACTGAGTCTGCTTTGAGTTTTCTGGGATTCGGTGTGCAACCTCCGGACGCGACCTGGGGAAACATTATGGCGGATGGTAGAACATTTTTGTTCGATGCTCCCTGGCTGATGTTTATTCCCGGATTCACCATCCTGTTTGTGGTGCTGGCATTCAACCTTTGCGGTGAAGGCCTGCGCGAAGCCTTCAACCCTAAACTCAGATCAACCCCCTAAATTCAATTTTCCAAAAAGAACCTTCGACTTTTGATATTTGTTGAGAGAGCAAATAGACATTAATTAAAAAGCATATTGTCCATGGTTAGTATAAGAACACTTATTGCCTCGAGGGCACCTCGTGATATTTATTGAGAAAGTAAATTTACAATTTGGTTCCAAGGTGCTTTTTGGGGATGTCAGCTTCCACCTTCGCCCAAGGGAAAAGGTGGGGCTGGTGGGGGAAAACGGCACCGGCAAGACCACTCTCTTTAAAGTGATAACAGGAAAAACTGTGCCGGACTCGGGTAAGGTGAGTCTCAGGAAAGGCCTGCGTTTTGGTTTGCTGGAACAGGAACTGGAAGGGGGGAGTGAAACCGTTCTCGAAAGGGTGGTGCTTGGCGACCCACATTTCCTTAAGGTGAAAACAGAAATGGAGCGGTTGCAATCTGACCAGACTTATCATGACAGATACGGAGACCTGCAACACGAGTTTGAACGCTTGGGAGGCTATGACCGGGAGGCCAGGGCAAAAACCATCCTTCGAGGACTGGGAATCAGATCGGAAAAGTGGGACCAACCTCTCGACCAGTTATCCGGCGGCTGGCGAATGCGGTGTGAGCTTTCGCGCTTGTTATTGCAGAGCCCGGATGTCTTGTTGCTGGATGAGCCGTCAAACCATCTGGATTTAAAATCCGTGGTTTGGCTGGAATCGTTCCTGAAATCTTATGAGGGCAGTGTCCTGCTCATTTCCCATGACCGCAGGTTTTTAAATTCTTTGGCAAGTCGCATCATTGAGTTGGATCGCGGAGTACTTTCGGTTTATACCGGAAATTATGATGACTACGAAAAACAGAAGCAAGAGAGGGAGGCGTTGCTTGAGTCCCAGGCCGCTAACCAAGGCCGCAAAATTGCCGAGGTGGAACGGTTTATAGAAAGGTTTCGCGCCAAAAATACCAAGGCCACCCAGGTGCAAAGCCGAATAAAAATGCTGGAAAAAATGGAGCGGGTGCAAACCACCCAGGGTACAAAAGCCATTCACTTTCGTTTTCCCCAACCAGCGAGAACAGGGCGACATGTTTTGGAGATGAATGGGGTCTCTAAAAGTTATGGAGCCCTCAAGGTTTATGAAAATTTTTCCACTAACCTTGAAAGGGGCTGGAAAGTGGCTCTGGTAGGGGAGAACGGTGCGGGCAAATCCACTCTGCTGAAACTGATGGCAGGTGCTCTTCAGCCGGATGAAGGGGAGGTTAAACTCGGAGCGAATGTGTCGCGGTCCTACTTTGCCCAGCACCAGGGCGAGACGCTTAACTTTAACCATACGGTTTTTCAATCCCTGGAAGAGACCGCGCCAGGACTCCTGCTCACTGCAAAGCGAAATATTCTAGGGGCGTTTTTATTCACCGGGGAGGATGTTGAGAAGAAAGTCTCCGTCCTTTCAGGTGGAGAACGCTCCCGCCTGGCTTTAGCGCGAATGCTGTGTGGTGGTACTGGGCCGGAGAAGAGTAAGTCCGGAAATGAAAAACCGTCCACTAGCCGTGGCGGCAATGAGCAAGGACTTGTTAAGTCGAGAAGAACGGTTGCTGGCAGTAAAAAGCCATTGCCAGTTGCCAGCGGAGGTCCTCCGTCGCTGGTCTTGTTTGACGAACCGACAAACCATCTGGATATGCGGTCCCGGGAACATTTGGCGGCAGTTCTTTCTGATTATGAAGGCGGTCTGGTGATCATTTCTCATGACCGGTTTTTCCTCGATGGTTTTATCAACCGGGTGTGGGAGGTGGAGGGAGGGACGGTCAAAGATTATCCCGGCAATTACAGTGATTATGAATGGGCGAAATCCAAAGAGGTTCAGGATGTTGAGCCTTCTTCGGGCTCGCCCAAGGACCCTTCTTCCTCGAAGTTGAACAAGGAGAGGAAAAGAAAGGAAGCGGAAGAACGAAACGAGCGTTATAAAAATCTAAAACCCCTGCAAATACGATTGGCGGAAGTGGAGTCCCGTTTGGAGGTTTTAATGCAAACCAAGGAGGCCCTGCAAACGCGGCTTGCCGATGCCAGTATTTACGAGGCGGACCAGAAAATCCGGTTGATGGAAACTCTGGACCAACAAAATACCCTTAAAGTTGAGGAAAAATTCCTGATGCAGGAATGGGACGAGTTGACAGTCGCGGTAGAACAATTTGAGAAACCCCACTAGGCGTGGGGCCAGTGTGCGTGATATCTCTTCCTTAGCCTTCATGCCCTGAAAGGTTACAATCGCATCCACTGGCTAGCAACAATGCTCTCGGCTCAATCAAGCCCTTGCCCAGTTGCCTCTCCTGCTAGGGGGCCACTAGGCGTGGGGCCAACGAGCAATAACTTAATCCGGCGAGAAATAAGTATAGGCGGCTTGACGAGCCGCCTGAGGCTAAATTATCGAATAATTAGAGAACCTTATAAAAAACATGTTTGAATTTCACGAAATACTTCTGATTTGCGCATTGCTGGTCCTAGCGGCGATGGTGATTTTGCCAATTTTTTTCGGGGCTCCCTGGCATCCTCTATTGCCTGGAACTATCCGGCGGATTTTGCGATTTGCTAATATCCGGCCGGGAGAAACCATCTGCGACCTCGGTTGCGGGGAGGGCAGGGTGCTGATTACTTCGGCGAAAGAATTTTTCACCCGAGCAATCGGTGTGGAGATTGATCCTATAAAAGTTGTAATAGCCCGCCTGCTTGCCCGAATTAATGGGGTCAGTGACCGGGTACAAATCGTTCGGGGAAATATGTTTGATTTTGATCCGGGTTCAGCGGATGTGCTTTATCTTTACCTGACCCATCAGGCGATGGACCGGTTGTTCCCGGAAATATTAAAGAAATTGAAACCGTCTGTGCGTATCGTGTCGTACCGGTTCTGCCTGCGCGGCATGACCCCGGATAAGGTCAGCGAAGATAAAACCCTGTTCCTCTACCAACTAGACAAAGGCACCAAAATAAACACCTACCACTAGGCATCGGCGAGCCGCCGGTGGCGGTGATATTGTTCCTTAGACTTCGTGCCCTAGTTATATCCTCTTCCTTTGCCTTTACCCTTGCAGGGCATGAAGGTTTATGAAGAGGACATCACGCATGCCCCGAATGGGGTGCAGGGGTAAAAAACTATTGCTAATTACCTGCGGAGTTTTCCGCCCATTTGACGACGCCTTCCCAGATGTAGCCGGAGCGGTTTTTATATTTGACCACCAGCCAGTTCCTGTTATTGAACTCGATATTGGTTCTTCTCACGAAACGCACCTCTTCGCCCTTGCGTAGCTTGGTGATGTTTGAAAAAATCGTTCCCGGTCCTTTTTTTAGACCCACTCCATTGGTCATGACCATCAAGTTTTTCCCCGGAGGCGACTCGGCCATAGGCAGTTTTTCCGGGGCAGATTCTTCCATAGCCATTTCGACTTGGGGGGGCTCGGTCATGCTAGGTTGTGGAATGGGAGCCGGTGTTGGGGTCTGTTTTGGTTGCGATGGAGTCGGCATTGAGAGAGCAGGCGGGGTAGGAGATGGAACCCCTGAAAGAGACGCAACCTGGGGTGCTTCAGGTTGAGAAACTGAAGGAGCCGCTGGCATGACCGGTTTTTTCATAAAATTTTCAGCAGGGGATGGAGAAGGGCCGGGGGCCGTAGCCACATCCATCTCTACATCGCCCGCAAATTTTACAAAAATAGGATTAGAAACCAAGTGGTCCGTAGGGGAAACCTGTGCCTTGACTCGGTAATAAACGGGTTCCTTTCTGTCTACCCCGACATCCCGCCAAGTCAATTCATAAGGTAGTGATACAGTTTCTACTTTTACAAGGGATCCGTTGCGGATGATCTGAATCTGAGCGGTCTTGTTCCCCCCCAGCACAGAGCGAAGTTTCAGTTTGATAGCGGGGAAGTCTGTCGCAACCAGTTCCTGTCCCATCGTTACCTGCTTGCCGGCTTCTTGGTCTTCGACCACAAACTCATCAAGAGAAAGCCGGTTTGCATCAGATTGGCGGACGGCGTACATTCTTCCGTTTTTCATGGCATCGAGTACGGTGTCATTGTTCCTTTCGCGCACGAGAAAAATGGTGCGAACGGAACCCAGCCGATCCCCCTTTTGTTCTTCGCAAAAATAATCATTTCCGCCAAAACCCCAAACCGGGTGTTCCCGTTTTCCATTCAGGTATTCCATAAGTACCTGATCCCACTGCTGGCCCGGATCGGTTTGACGGATGGGGTTGTCGCCTACGGCTTGGAACCCGGTATAGTTTCGCGTTTTTAACAGGTCATCCGGATAGGGCAGTGTTTCCAGGACGGTGGTACCTTTCTGATTGATACCGGAATCGGTTTCCATATGGTTCCAGAAAACCAACGCGCCTTTAGAGGTGGCGAAATCTATTAAATTTTGATAAGGCTCCATGCCCCGGTCCCCATGATAAGGATCGAAAGGCGAACTTTGAAACGGGTGGTTGTTCAGGGTCAGCAAGGCAAAGAACAACATAAGGGGCACGGCGATTTTCCGGTAATAACCTTTGTAGACGGCCCCTACCGTCACCATAAAAATGAACCCAATGATTATGAAATTGTTGAGAAGCTCGTGGGTATATTTTTTTGAGAAATTGCTGTTGGGCAGGGGCAATTGCTCAAAATCCTGAGCGGCATCCATTCCAAAAACCAGCAAATGTTTGTCCCAGTTATGGGCCGTGAGGTTTTTATCGTAGTTGCTTCCGGTCCAGAAATAAAAAGGGATGGTTTCTACACCGGGGATCAATAAGGTGCGTTCAAATTGACGGTCGTTTTCCTTGATTTCGGATAAATATCCGCCCACTCCCCGGTTGAGCACCGAAGGTCCGGAGATGATGTTTTTAAAAATTCTTTCAAAAGGTTCGATCCCGAATTCCATGGAGTTTCGGGCATAGTCTGCAAACAAGATTACATCTATTTTCTGCCGTTCTGCCTGGTTGACAATATCCTGGATGGATGAACACCCCTCGCTGAAGTTTGTTTTGATATCAGCGACTCCATCAATTTGAATATAAAGGGCCAATGCGCTGGAGGGAGAGATAACCCCGATGGCGCCCAGCAATGCCAACCAGCCACAGCACCCCAATACAAATTTTTTTATGGAATTGGAAACCCATTGCAAATGAATCAAAGCCTGGAAACCTCCAACTACCTGATACTTAAAATGTTACCATCTATATTAAAACATAGAGTGGGGATACACTCTATCTAAATCTTATCGATGATTTTAAGGCTTGAATGAGGTTTTGCGGCTAATTTTTTTTATGGCCTGATATTTTATGTTATACTTAACTGGTTGAGATTGAATGGTTTTCCCCCACTAGGCCACTAGGCGCCAGCGTGACGCTGGACCCAATGGGCGTATTTTATTGGCTAACAAGGTCATCTAGGCTTAATGGACTCTTGCCAGTTCCCTCCCAGGGGAGTGGGCTGACGAGCAAGAAGTATAGGCGGCTTGGCGGGTTTCTGCTATCTGTCTCCCCTGCTAAAAGGGGTGGCTAGCAAAGGGTTATCTCGGCAGAAAGAGCCCCTGCCAGTTGCCCCTGTGGCTAGCAGCCACGGGAGTGGGTCCTATCTTTGAAGTTCTTTTCAAAATCCCTGAGGGTTGAGTTTCATGACATCTAGACTTCTTGTTGCTGACGATAGCATTACCATCCAAAAAATTGTGTCCATGGCTTTTGAAATTGAGGATGTGGAGGTTGAAGGAATCGGAAATGGCCAGGAAGCTTTCGACCGAATTTCACAATTTAATCCTGATATAGTTTTGGCCGATGTGGACATGCCGGGTCTGGATGGTTTTGAGTTGAGCGCGAAAATTAAGGAATCTCCGGAAACGAGCGCGATCAAGGTTCTACTTCTTGCCAGCGATTTTGAGGAGTTTGATGAACAGCGCTACCAAGAGTGTGGTGCGGATAACCATATCTCGAAACCGTTCAAGTCAGATGATATTGTTGCCATGGTCAAAAGCTTGTTGCAAACCTCTTCCGGCGATGAAGGGGCTGTTATGCTCTCGGGAGCCGATTTGGTGGAAGAGGAACCCCAAGAAGAGGAACCCAGTCTGGAAGAGTTATTGGAAGCGGTCGAAAAACTTTCAACGGAGGGGGGAGAGTTTTCCAGTTCGGATGACGAGGTTTCGGCGGAAGCTCTGGAACAACCGCTTTCAGTGGAAGATGAAACTACCGAATTGACGGATGAA
>CATMOP010000010.1 GCA_950072225.1 uncultured Nitrospina sp. | reverse complement strand
TCTGGATTTCCTCAATACCCAGAGCCCGCAGAAGGTCCAGGTTGTTTTCACTTTCGTGACGGGGGGGGCCTTCCAGCGGTACGCGGATGTTATGAGCCCAGGCATTTTCCGGGTGGTCGTAGCCCACGCGTATTTTCGCGCCGGAACAAAGGGAAAAAAAGGTGGCGGTGGCGCTGAATTTTTTGTTGAGTGTCAGTGCCAGGTCAAATTGTTCGTCTCTCAGTTGGCGAAAGGCATTTAAAGGTCGTTTGGGATCGAAAGCAAACACCTGGCTTATGTTCGGGTTGTCGGCCAGGAGTTCTGCCTGACCACTGTCCACCAGGACACTGATATGCAAATGCGGGAATGCTTTTTTAAGGGTTTGGTAAACCGGAGTGGAGAGCACCACATCGCCCAACCGGTCGGGACGTATGACCAAAACCGACTGGATAGCGCTAAAGTCCAGGGGTAAGTCTGGCGGACTGGGAGCCTTCCCCGCGCACGCGCCCACCAGGTTCCATAATATTTGTTTGGCTTTTTTTTCTAGGTTGCGCAGGACTTGGTTTGCCATGGATCGAGTGAAGGTCGGGGCCATTAAGGGGCTCGTCAACGTTTAGTCGTTACGAGGAGGATTTTCTGCAGGTCAGGAGAATTTCATCCGACTGTCTTGGGATTACAAAGGGAGTGCTTCATCAATGAGCATGATGGGGATGTCCCCTTTTATTGGGTATTTCAAAGAGCAGGGCTTGCAAACCAGTCCGTCTTCATTTTCACTCAATTCAAGATCTCCCTTGCATTTGGGGCAGACCAGAATGTCGAGCAGTTCCTTATCGATTCCCATAATTTTTCTCCTAAATATGATAATCCCTCTTCACGGCCTGGAACACTTCATCCACGGTAACTTGTTGCATGCATTCTTTGGTTCCCAGCGGGCAGGTTTTTTTCCAACAAAAACTGCATGAGAGTACTTTGTAGACCACTTTGTGATTTGCACCATAGGCTCCGTTACGCACCGGATCGGTGGGGCCAAAGATGGAAACCGTGGGAATGCCCAACGCCGCCACCAAGTGAAGCGGACCTGAATCACAGCTTACCAGCAGTGCCATCCGTTTGTACAGGGCAATAGATTCTAAAATTGAAGTGGGTGGGGCCATCCAGCTTTTTTGTTTCATATGGGCGGAGATTTGCTGGGCTTTGAATTTTTCTCCCGGCCCCCAGGTCAGTAATATGGAGCATTTCAATTCTTCACAAATGCGGTCGGCCAATTCGGCGAAGCGGACCCCTTCCCATTGTTTGCTTTCGAATCCTGCACCGGGGTTGATTCCTATAACCGGACGGTAGGTCAGTTCTGGATTCTGATTAAAAAAATGGGCTACTTTTTCATCGATTTCGCTAGGAACCTGAAGAGGGAAAAGTTTAGTTTCCTCAACCTTGCCCAACGCAGTTTGTAAAAGCTTGAGGTACATATCTACCACATGCAACCCTCCTGCCATGTAGGGGGCTTTCTGGTTGGTGAACAGGGCGTTGATTTTTTCCTTGCAGTTTTTTTGATGGAATCCGATACGGGTTGGTGCACCGCTCAACCTGGCGATAATGCCGCTTTTGAGAAGACCGTGCAGGTCGAGCACGAGATCAAAGTTTTGCCGACGTAAGGTTTTGATGGTGTGCAGAATTTCAAAAAGCGATTTGCTGTTCCAGTTTTTGCGCCACACTTTGGTACGTAGGGGAATGACCTCATCGACATCGGGGTTGCCAAGCAAGAGATCCTGATAACGCTCTTCCACCATCCAGGCGATATAAGAATCGGGTAGGGACTTTCTGATGGTGGCGGCAACGGGAAGGGTGTGAACCACATCTCCCAAAGCGCTGAATTTAAGGATTAGTATTTTGCGTGTTTTCATGGGGTCATGGCTCCCCATCAGGATTTGGTGAGTTTCAAAAGTCGGGAATAAATGTGGCGGTAACACAGGTAGCCTATCAAACTGCCGTAGATTGCTCCGCCCAAAACATCGGACGGGTAGTGCACCTTAAGGTACACTCTTGAATAGCAGACCAGCAGGGCCAAGGCTAAAGCCAGCAAAGTGGTATTACGAAAACAAAGGCTTATGAGAGTTGCGGCGGCAAAAGTATTGCTGGCATGGTTTGAGGGAAAAGAAAAACTGTTTGAGCATCTTATAATCATTTCCAGATCTGGCAACACATGACAGGGCCTGAGGCGGGTGATCCCCTCTTTAAGAATATAATGGCTGCTGGCATCATTAAGGGCGATGGTTGCTGCTAAGGTCAGAAGAAAGGCCAAACCATTGATCCTGTAAACCACAAGGATGGCCACTGCGCAGGCGATACCTAAATGGTAAAAGTTTTGCTTCATGGTCATAAACATCATGAATGCCTGCATTATTGGGGATTGAAAATGCTGGTTGATCCAGTAGAATAGCGAAACATCGAGATCGTATAAGATGGCCGATTCCTTTTAGCGGGAGTTGTAGATACATTTGAATTTTATGGAGTTTGCTGGTTTGAGTCAAACGATTTATTGCTAGTTGAGTTGAGCGTTACGCTGATCTCTGTGTTCAGGAGTTTAAATGGTTGATGACTAAATCTTGTGATAACGCGGTGATCCTCTTTGCCCGGGACCCGGTTTTAGGCCAGGTGAAGACCCGACTATCCCCTTTTTTGGATAAAAAAACCATTCTGGAGCTTTATACCTGTTTTCTGCACGATAGCCTCGATAAGATCCGGCAAGTGGAAAACGCAGACCTGTTTGTAGGAGTCGCTCCTTCGAACCAGTCCGGTTTTTTTTCCGGAATGCCGGGTGCTGATATTCGCCTTTTTGTTCAGGAAGGAAAGCAACTGGGAGATAAAATGCGCCGGGCTATTCAAGACCGGTTTGCGGAAGGGTATGAAAAATCCGTCATTATTGGTTCGGATAGCCCTTCGCTCCCTGTTACCTACATTGAACGGGCTCTGAGTTCCGACAAAGACCTGGTTTTGGGGCCGAGCACCGATGGCGGCTATTACCTCATCGGAATGCGAGGAAAAGTGGTCGAGGTTTTCGATGGGGTGGCCTGGGGGACAGAGAAGGTCTTGCGGGAAACGTGTGCACACCTGGCACGCAATGGGGCAGAACTGGAGCTTTTGCCGGTCTGGTATGATATCGACAGTCCGGAAGATTTAAGATTTTTCCAAACCCATTTGCAACTTATTGAACAGGCCGGAATTGGAAAAGTAGGTGAGACAGGAAAATTCCTGAATAAGATTTTAGGGGATCACTAGCAGGTTGCCATGAGCGCATCCTTTGTTTAAGTTGGCAGAATATTATGAAGCTTTGTAAATTTACAGATTCGGATTATCAAACGGTGATCGAGGCGTTGGAGAATCGTTCCAACATGGATTTGTTTACCCATGATGAAACCGTTCGCAAGATATTGCAGGACGTGAAGGAAAGCGGGGACACTGCCTTACTGGAGTACACACACCGCTTTGACCGCCATAATCTTTCGCTGGAGCAGATGCGGGTTACGCCAGGTGAAATTCGACTGGCCTATGAGACCGTGAATGAAAAAGAACTCGCGGCACTCCAGGAAGCGGAAGAACGGATTCGCCGTTTTCACGAGCGCCAGAGGCAGGAGTCCTGGCGTTATGAGGAAGAGGGGATAACTTTGGGCCAGATGGTAAGGCCGCTTGCCACAGTGGGGATCTATGTTCCGGGCGGGAAGGCATCCTACCCCTCTTCGGTGCTGATGAACGCAGTTCCGGCAAAAGTGGCGGGAGTGGAGCGCGTTGTCATGTGCTCGCCATTTCCCGATGGGCAAACTCGCCCGCATGTTCTGGTTGCGGCAGATATTGCAGGGGTAACGGAAATCTATAAGGTTGGAGGTGCGCAGGCTATCGGGGCCATGGCTTTCGGTACCGCCACTGTTCCTCGGGTGGACAAAATAGTCGGACCCGGCAATATTTATGTGGCACTGGCCAAACGCCTCGTGTTTGGCATTGTGGATATCGACATGATAGCCGGTCCCAGTGAAATCCTGATAGTAGCCGATCACAGCGCCAACCCGGCCTATGTAGCGGCAGACCTGCTATCGCAGGCCGAGCATGATGAAGAAGCGTTACCGATTCTGGTGACCCCGGAGGAAGGACTGGCCAGAGAGGTGATGAAGGAACTGGAAAGACAGAAAAATACCCTGAGCCGCCAGTCTATTATGGAAGCTTCTTTGAATTCCCAGTGCCGACTGCTGGTGACTGAATCCCTTGAAGCGGCAGTGGACCTGGCCAATCGGCTGGCCCCTGAGCATTTGGAGTTGGCACTGGAAGATCCAGAGCATTGGGCGGCAAAGATTCAGAACGCGGGGGCAGTATTTTTAGGGCATTACACGCCGGAAGCGGTCGGAGACTACCTGGCCGGTCCTAATCATGTATTGCCCACCAGTGGCACGGCCCGGTTTTCTTCCCCCTTAGGGGTGTATGATTTTATCAAACGGACCAGCCTGATTTCCTATTCCCGGGCCGCTTTGGAAAAATGTGGTGAAACCGTAACATTGCTGGCCGAAATGGAGGATTTGGGAGCTCATGCGAATGCGGTAAAATTGCGGACCGGCGGGCCGGGAAAAAAATCTTAAAAACACTATATTTTCAGGGCTCGGGGGCTCGATTTTGACTTGACACGCAGGAAAGGCTATGTTTTAATCACCATCATTTTGGGCACTTGTGCGCCCAAAAGTAGGTTTTAAAATAGGGTCGAAAAGCCCATATAAAATCGCAAGTTACGGTTTTTTCTGTAGATCGGGCCTCACTCCATTGAGAGCGAAAAGGCTCTTGCTGGCGTTGTTTCCGTTTGTGGGGGATTTGAGATTTTTTTTAAATTTATTTGAGATTCAATTTAGTTTAAAAAATTTAGATTGATATATATAAAAGGAAGGTACCTATAAAGTTTGGTTTTACTAGCTACGGATCCTGATCAGATCCAAAAGGAGGTTAAGCCATGTTGGGGAAAAACAAACGTAGCATAACGGCGTTTTCATTGGGACTGCTACTGGCTATGGCCATTTATCTGGTTCCGGGCATGACCAGCGATGCGATTGCCAAGGAAGCGTTTGCGGAGCAGGTTTTCGCTGAGGAAGCGTTCGCCAAGGAAGTTCTGGCTCAAGAGGCTGTTGAGGGTGAAGGCGAGGCGGAAATTGAATGGAGTCAGGACGTATTTTATAGAGATTGGGAAGGTAATCCGCTGAAAGGGCCGGTGAGTGGTTATCCCGCTCCAGAACTGGGTCCGTCGGATTATAATAATTATGACTTCGCTCCTAGCCGCATGCTTATCTGGGTTGCCAATCAGCAACATCTTTATTTCGGTAGCTTCGTTCTGGCGGTTCCTATTTTCTGTATGCTCATCGAGTTTATCGGAATCCGAACCAGGGAAGAAGATCCGATTATGTCGCAGAAGTATGACCGGTTGGCTCATGACCTGATGAAGATCAGCCTGACCGCTTATTCCTGGACGGCAATTCTTGGTGGTATCCTCCTTTTTACGTTCATCACATTATTTCCGGGTTTCTTTAAATATCTGGCAGGGATTTTCCGCCCGGTTATGCATGTGTATGCTCTGATGTTCCTGGCCGAGTCCGGTATTCTGTATGTTTATTACTACGGCTGGGACAGGATGAATCAGGACCCATTTCTGAAATGGATCCATGCTAGTCTCTCTGTTCTGCTCAATCTCGTTGGAACAATCCTTATGTTTCTGGCGAATTCCTGGGCCACTTTCATGCAGGCTCCTGGCGGAATTGACTCTGAGGGTCGTTTTCTGGGGAATATCTGGCATGTTATCCATTCCACGCTTTGGAATCCGGTCGGTGTTCACAGGATTCTTGGGAACATCGTATTTGGTGGTGGAATCGTAGGTGCTTACGCCGCTTACCATTACCTCACCGCAAAAACGGAAGAGGATCGGGCGCATTATGACTGGGTATGCTATGTCGCCATGTTTATCTGTATCTTTGGTTTGATCCCGCTTCCCTTCGCGGGTTACTGGTTGATGAAGGAAGTGTATGCGTTCCGCCAGCAGATGGGCATCACCCTGATGGGCGGCATCATGGCTTGGTTGTTCATCATTCAGGCTGTTATGATCGGGCTCTTGTTCTTTGCCGCCAATTCCTATTTGCATAACGGAATGGCGCGGGTCAAGGGGTCGCATCGTTACATGAAATATTGTAAGTACATGGTTCTGCTGTTGATCGTATGTTTTACCATGTGGATGACCCCGCATACCATCGTTATGACCCCGGCTGAATTGAAGGTGATGGGTGGCGCCCAACATCCGGTGATCGGCCACTTTGGCGTCATGTCGGCGAAGAATACGGCGGTGAACCTGATGATTACCACTACGGTTCTTTGTTTTATTCTATATCAGAGAGCGAATAAGAAGATAACGGTGCCATGGGCCACGGCGGGCAACTGCTGGATCGCGGCTATTTTTGTCGGCGCCGCCGCTAATATTATATTCCTGGGCGTTTATGGTTATTATCTCCCTGCTAACCAGCGGGTGGGACTCTCTGTGCCTCAGGTATGTACTACGCTGACGACCCTGTTCGCGGGGACGGCGATCAATATCTCCATGTTTAAGGATTCGGAATCCTATGGGGAAGTTAAATGGGGGAGTCAGTCCAAGGTGGGAACCTACGCTATTTTCCTTCTGGCGATTTCCTTTACCTGGTTGATGGGCCTCATGGGCTATATCCGTTCTGCGGTTCGCTTGTTCTGGCACGTAACGGAGGTGGTTCGTGACAATTCTGTTGACGCTTATACGCTTACGATTGGTGAAGCGGGTAAGATGCTTACCTTTAATACCCTTTTTGTATGGGTGCAGTTTGTGGTCGTGTTCTGGGTAGGCAGTTTGAGCGGTAAAAAAGAACAAGTAAAAGCTCCGGAAGGTGTTCCGGTACCGGCTCAACAATAGTAATAACTGCTAACTATTTGGCGGGGTTCCCGATTTGGAACCCCGCCAATATAATCTGAGGGTATAGGAGAGAGGGAAACAATGTTACCAGAGCAGCATGATATATTGTTTACGTTTATTGCGATAGCATTTGCCGTCTTCGCAATTTATGTTTTTATCAGTTCGATTCAAATCTGCAGGGAGAGGGAAGGAATAAACATCGGGTTTTGGGGTACTGTATTTGGTGCCTTTGCAATCGGGGCTTTTTTGATGACGGCCCATATGTTCACACTTATTCAGGCCGATCAGTTGCAGTTTTTCTTCTCAACCTATCTATGGGCTATAGTTGTATTGTTGATGGTTTGGGGATCGTTCTACAAAAGTAATAAAATTGAAAGTCAATCCCCTCCAATTATTAGAGGATTTTTCTTCTGGACCACGGTTTCTCTATTGCTTGCGGGATACACCAACTGGTTGCCGCAACAGCGCAGTGACCCGCCCCCCAAGGAGGCGGCATTGGTGGGTGACGTCACCATGGAAGAATTCGCTGAAATGGGACGGATTATTATTTTTGGTGCCAAGCAGGTTGCCGGCCAGCCGTCGATTGGTAAAGGTCAGTGTCCGCTGTGCCACACGTTTGACCCGGGTGATAATATTGGCCGATGCCCGAACCTGTTTGGGGTTGAGAACAGAAGCCATGACCGGGTTAAGGAAGACCGGTATGCAACCAGCCCTATAGCTATTGGGGAAACGGACCCCGCCTCGGGTATTGTGAAGGGTAAATATGACGAGATACCTGAAGAGTACAGAAGACAGAATGGTCCTGACGAATTTACCGGCGAAGATTATATCCGTGAATCTGTGATGTGCCCGACCTGTTACGTGGTGGAAAAATTCGGTAATGACGGCGACACAAAAAGCCCGATGCCGGTTATCGTCAAACCTCCTGTCAGCTTGAGCCGGGTTGAAGTGAATGCAGTCATTGCTTACCTGCAATCCAAGGACACGCCGGGTGAGTTTGCCACCGTGACGGTTCCGCTACCTCAAGATGATGCGGGTAATACAGGTGGTGCGGTGGCCGAGGATTCTTCTGATGATGAAGATAAACCCGTATTCGTCACCGGCACGGAAGATATTCAGACCATGATCAATACTTTGGGTTGCCCGCTCTGCCATACCATTCCTGGTGTTGAGGGTGCTATGGGTATGTTGGGGCCGGAGCTTCATGAGAAGATCAACGCTCCGAAGCGTATCAAGGATCCCAATTACAAGGGCAAAGCGACCAATACTAAGGAGTATGTCAGGGAGTCTATTTTGAACCCTGGTGCCTATGTGGTCTTTAACGAAGCAGAGGGAGAGTTGTTCCCAGATGGTTTAATGCCAACAGACTTTTCGCAGATGCTTTCAGTTCATGCAATCGACAAGCTTGTTGATTTTATTAGTCAGACCGAACCACCGGCTGGCAGTTAATTAGGAGACAACAATGAATAAGAATTTGGTAAGTTTTTTGGTTTTTGTTGTCGGCCTGGCGGTGTTCCATAACGCCATATTCCCTATCTTCACACCGAAGCCGATCGGCTGGATTTTAAACAGGTATGTCTACTATTTGGTATTTGTAGCCTTTTTGATCATTACACATTTCGTCCTCAGACTCAAGCCGTCGATTGCCATGAAAGCTTTGTTTGTATGGTTTCTGGGCTATTACTTTTATGACGCGATTTTATTTCCGCCGATTCCCTGGACCTTGTTCATCACTTATATGGTGATGTGGTCGATTGGTGTCTTCCTGTATATCAGTCAGGATACCGATAGCTTTAGGGAGTTCAGGGAGCCGATCGTTAAAACCATTGTTGGTGAATACAAGCTTGCACAGATTGTTGTGATGATAGCCATGCCAATTTTGGTTGGTTTTGCTACCTATAAATCGATTTATCCGGCTTATCAGGAGCCGGTGGAATTGAGAACGGTGCATCCCGCACCTCCTGCCACCACCAAGGTGCATGGTATAACCTATCCGCTGGAGTCTACCAATAATCCTTTCCGTATTGATGAACAGGATAAGTACAAGGATAGTTTCCCGTTCCTGGATGCGGACAAGCAGGAGTACATGAAGTATGTGACTGAGGGGGGTACAATCTTTTTCCAGAACTGTCATTATTGTCATGGTGACCAGTTGAATGGAATAGGCATGTTTTCCCATGTGTTCAACCCCACTCCGGCAAACTTCATCGATCCGGGTACCATTGCGATGTTGCAGGAATCATTTCTTTTCTGGCGGGTGGCTAAAGGCGGACCGGGTCTGCCCAACGAGTCGACCCCGTGGTCTTCATCAATGCCTCCCTGGGAGGAACATTTGAAGACGGATGAAATCTGGAAGGTTGTCTTGTTTGAATTCTGGTACACAGGCCATCATCCTCGAACATTCGGTACAGAAGGCTCCATTGCAGGTAGCGAGGGTGGAGAATAACTTGAAATGAATTTTCGGTTACTAAAACCTAAACATATGGAAATGACAATGACTATGAACAATAACTATATCAAACGCCTGATCTTTTCTTTTCTGGCTGTGGCGTTGATCGCGGTTCCTTCTACGGTATTTGCCGCAGTTCCGGACGGGGTCAAGAAGGACCTGTTGGAAAAGGGTAAAAAGGTCTATTTTAAAAGATGCGTCTGGTGCCACGGGATTGAAGGGGGCGGTGATGGCCCCTCTGCGGATCGCTTGTTCACCCGGCCCAGAAACTTTATTCAAGGGACCTTTAAGATCCGCACAACGGATTCCGGTGAACTCCCCATGGAAGCGGACCTGATTACAACCGTTAGAAATGGGCTCCAGGGCTCGGCAATGCCGGCCTGGGGTGAATTTTTGGCGGAAGACGAGATCTTGGCAGTCGTGGAATTTGTTAAAACCCTGGTGCAGGATCGGGATTTTGATGATACCGAAGACGAAGAAGTTTTTGTTCAGGACTTTGGCACCAACCCATGGGGAACAAAAGGGCCCTACCACCTGGGCGTGCCCCAGGCGGATATTGATGCCGGTAAGGAAATTTTCACTAAGAACAAATGCTTTGAGTGTCACGGTGGTGAAGGCCGGGGTGATGGAAACCCGACTATGAAAGACGATTGGGGTTTTCCCATTGTTGCGGCAGACTGGCAACAGTGCTGGAACTTTCGTGGTGCACGCCGGGATCCTTTCAATCCCTTTCATATCGTTCGCACGATTTCTACTGGAATGAATGGTACGCCAATGCCGAACTTCAAGGATCAAATCATAGTTGAGGATCGCTGGAAAATTGCGGCGTTCGTTAACTCCCTTTGTCCGAGGAAGAAGATTGACCTACTGACCAATAAGCCCATTCCGGACTTTCTCATTCAGTCCGTTTATACTGAGGGCAAGGTATCTCCGAAGATTGATGATCCCAGTTGGCAGTCTCCAGATACCGATGACAGGATCGATGCTCCCACGGATGATGCGATCTTGGAAAACCCAAAACGGCATTACATCGCTATGGCGGGCCAGATCACTCGGGGTAAACGAAACTTCGATCCGAAAACCGACAATCTCTGGGTTACCACCCGTTGGAGTGAAGAAGAGCAGGCGGTTTATTATCTGGTCGAATACCACTTGCGCTTTTTGTCTGATGATCCGGAATACCCGGATTCTGTAGCCATTCAATGGCCGGCAAAACTTCAGGAGCTTTACGGTGCGGAGAAACCCTATTTCATCTTGGGTGACGCTAAAAAGCCGGTTGATCTCTGGAAGGCCAATTTCATGCCTAAAGACTACAGCGCGACCGCCGCTCCGAAGCCAGAGGGTTATCAACTGGACGTGAGTGTAGAGGAACTTGTTGGTTACGGTTTTGACGCTTTGTCTGCCAAAGAATCGGAAGGTAAAGTGGAAATTGTGGACTCCATTTACAAACAAGGCCGTGTCAAGATTCTGTTCAAAAGGTCATTGGCCACGGAGGGAGAATTTGATGTCCAGATTCCTACTGAGCAGTTCATTCCGGTAGCTTTCATGCAATGGGCGGGTAGAGATAAAGAGAAGGATGAGGTTATGGCCATCTCTACCTGGTATTACACCATTCTGAAACCGGCGCTGCCTGATTCTCTTTACTACATGCCTCCCATCATGGCAGCCGTTTTTGTCTGCTTCCAGGGTTGGGTGATATGGATGACAAAACGTACGCGTAAAATGTATGATGAAGGGAAAGTTAGACGCGACGAGCTTCCCAAATAGTCATCATTAGTTCTATAAGAAAGCCCGCCGATTTATCGGCGGGCTTTTTTTATGTCTTGAGAAAGGAAGGTTAAAAAGTGGTTTTATCGATTTGAAAAATATTTTGCTGGATTTTTAAAGGAGAGGGGGAATTATTCTTCTTCGGTAACTTGTTCCAGATCCATATTTCCTTCAATAATTTCCCTGAGTGCTAATTCAAAAAAAGTTTTTGGGTTAGTGTATTGTTCGGGGTCAACATCAATAGTAGGCTGGGCTCCGTTTTCAAGTTGATGGATCCTTTGTGTTACCAGGATGCATAACAGGAAGCGGCTTTTTACTACATCTTGCGCCTGGCGAACCAACTCCAGGGTGTCTTGCATTTCCATTTCAATCATATTTTTCCTATTCGTAAAGATTTTCCCCATTCTAAGGGTAATTTGCTTTTCTGTCAAACATGTTTAGTTGCTGCTAGCCGCCAGCGTGACGCTGGACCCAACTAATAATAGCCCGTCAAGCCGAGAGCATCGTTCCTAGCAGTAAAAAGTCATCTCCCCTCCGGGGCACGCGTGATATCCCATTAAACTTCATGCCCTGAAAGAGTAAAAACTGAGGAAGAATATCACGCGCTCATTTCCTCAAGGCGTAGCCTTGTTGCCATTTGCCTCCCTCGCTAGAGGGTTAAAATGGATTGGATGGTTTGGGCTACGGTTTCGGTCTGTTCCCTGGATACATCACGATGCAGGACCGCCCGGAAAACACCTGGGTCGGTCATGAGAATTTTAATGGATTTGGCTTCTAGCAGGTTTATAAAGGTATCTCCATCGATTTGAGGATGATTTAGTTTGAAAAAAATAATATTTGTTTTTATTTTGGTTTGATCCAGTTCAATGCCCTTAATTAGGGCCAACTGTTCTGCCAGGGTTTTGGCGTTCAGATGATCGTCTTTCAAACGTTGCACCAGGTTTTCCAGAGCTACCAGACCAGCGGCGGCCAGATGCCCGGCCTGCCGCATTCCACCTCCTACCATTTTCCTGAATTTTCGGGCACGTTGGATAAATTGCCGGCTACTACAGATCAGGGAACCCACCGGGGCGGACAGTCCCTTGGACAGACAAAACATAACCGAGTCGGCCTGCCTGGTCAGCGTCTCCACCTCAATATCCAGAGCCACAGCAGCATTAAAAATCCTTGCTCCATCCAGATGAATTTTGAGCCCGTATTTTGTTGCCAAGACCCTCACACTATCCATGAATTCTGGGCTAAGGGGTGAACCCTGGCAAAAATTATGGGTGTTCTCAAGGCAAATCAGCCGGGTAGGGGGATAATGGATATCTGATTGGCGTATCGAATTTTCCAATAATGGCAGGGGTAATGTGCCATCCGGATTATTAGGGATGATTCTCGAATGAACACCCCCCAAGGCGGCAATGCCCCCTACTTCATGAAGGAAAATATGGCTTCGGTCGCCCAGCAATATTTCGTCCCCGCGCTGGCAATGGCTGAGTACGCTGACAAGGTTTCCCATGGTGCCACTGGGCACAAAAAGAGCCGACTCCTTACCGGTTTTTTTTGCGGCCAGGGTTTCCAGTTTTTTTAGAGTCGGGTCTTCTTCGAAAACATCATCTCCGACTTCGGCATTGGCCATGGCCTTACGCATGGCTGGGGTCGGCTGGGTGAGGGTGTCGCTTCTCAAATCAATCGGTTTCATTGTCTTCCTTTGCAGGCAGGCTTGCTTGGGGCTGTGGGTCTTTTTCCAATCGATTGCGCTTGACCCGGTAATAGGCCAGCGAAATGAAAAAGACCGGTATGACAAACCCACTCAATAAAAGGCCTTTTATTTTACCGGGGGGATAATCCAAAGCCAGTAGTCCCTGATACATCAGTTGGACCAGGTAGGCCAGCAGGCCACAGGTGATAAATAAGTACCCGATGCGCTTGGAACCTTTTGGTCCCGGAAAAATGAAGGAGTAGGCAATGAAGTTCAAGCCCAGGAAAAGGATTCCGTTTAAAAACATCAGGTAAATGATCTGGTTCTGGGCTTGTGTTAGCACGAGCTATCCAATTTGAAAAGGCGTTAGGTGGTTTTTAACATTTTATAGGGTAAGTCAGGAGATATAAACTTTAAATTTTGGGGTTTTGCGGTGAGCAGGGGCTCTGTGTGGTGCATAAAAAAAGCCCGGTGCGGACTTGCATCCGACAACCGGGCTTTCTTAATGATTTGAGAAAAATTAGAAGCCTCGAGAAATTCCAAATACCACATCACCTTCACATGCATCCACAACACCACAGTTACGATCTTCTATGTCTGTGTTGACATACTGAAGACTAAGATCAAATCCGTTCGTGGAATAAGCGAAGCCAATGCTGAAATCTGCATAATCAGGATGTGTATAGCTTGCATTATCTTCAACCCATTGGTAGCCATAATGACCGGTAAATGTCAGGTTTTGAATTAAGTTAACCTCAGCATCCAAAGTCCAATAGGTGGCTTCATCAGATGATGCATAAAACTCCGGAGCAAAATTAACCCCCGTGGAGAGCGATAGTATTTCCCAGCTATACCCAATACTTGCAGTATATTCCATAAAATCGTAACTTAGACTATCTTGGGCTCCAGGATAGGTGTACCAAAGAAGTCCTAGGTCAATGTCGATACCATAATATTGCCTTGCAACACCACCGTAAAAGTCAAACTCAATGCTGGCTCCTTGTCCAGCCGTTGCTCCTGATTCACCAAAATCTACATTGGAACCCCAAACCCCGAGGTAATAGCCCTTTTCATGCGCCCAATCAAAGCTACCTTGAATTGTTGGATGCCGATCGGTTTGGCTTAAACCTCTATAGCGGTAGTCGGTAAAAAATCCCAGAGAACCTGAAAAGCTACCTGGAATATTTATGAGTTCGGCTTCTTCCGCCTGGGCCTGATTAGTGGATCCTGCAGAAAACATCATGCTTAATACCAGAAGTGCTACAAATACTGATTTTAGAATAAACGAGGTTAAAATCCTCATGCGGGTTCTCTTTCTAATCAATTTTAAACGTTGGTTTTCAAAACTAGTTGATAATTTTGTTTAAAGCCATTACTTTTAAAGGTAATAAGCACAATTACAGTTAAAAAAAATATGTTTTAAATGTCAAAAAGTCAATTGTTAAAAGCTAATTTCAAGAAACTGCAGGGTTGCCTTATTAAAATCATTTTTATACCAGGTTATATCCGGTTTCACCATGCTGGGTGGTATCCAGTCCCATTTCCTCATCTTCATCGTTCACCCTGAACCCGATGGTTTTATCAATAATGATGACCAGAATATAGGTGACGATGAAA
>CATMOP010000009.1 GCA_950072225.1 uncultured Nitrospina sp. | reverse complement strand
TGCGCATCGCCAAACACTATCCTTTCCATTTCATTGCAGAGAAACTCATAGTCAAGCGGGGAGGGCATGAGGACCAGTTGTCACGCAAATACTGGGGCATGGACCGCTGGCGGGTCTATGCGCTGGAGAAATTGTTGCAAGAAAACAAACTGGATGGGGAGCAAAGCGATCGGGTTGTATTGTTGAAAGAGAACCGATTGAAAAAGGAGCAAAAAGATCTGGTTGTTACAATGCTGATTGAAAAATGCGAGATTCTTATTAACGGCTTTGGCAAGCGGGGTAAAAATCAGGAGAGAGAACATTATCGGAACCTGGTGGCGAGATATTCAGGCCGGATTGAGGAGCCTGTTAAATGAGGCTTCAAATAATGGGGTTTCTGCTTGTTCTGCTGTTTGCCCCTGCAATGGGTTTTGCCGACTCCCGGCCGGACACGGTGGTTAAGAAAATCCGCGCAACCAGCTTGGCTGTTTTACAGAAGGCCTATCGAAATGAGCGGGCGTTTGTGAGAGCCGCGGCGGCTCGAGCGGCCGGGGAGTCTCAGGATCTGGAACTGATCCCTTTGCTCAACAAGGCGACGGAAGATGTCTACCCCACAGCCCGCTTGTTTGCCCTGCAGGGATTGCAGAAGGTTTCCCGATCTGATGCTTTGAAGGCGGCGCGCAGGATGACAGATGATACCGACATCTGGGTTCGCAGTGCGGCGGTTGAGATAATTGCGGAGGATACGGATGCGGTGGATGAAGTGAGGGTGTTTTTAAAATCCTATGATGTGCCGATGCGCCTGGCGGCTTCTTCCGGACTGGTTAAACAAGGCGAGGAAAAATATCTTGCAGATGTGCTGGACCCGCTCACCCATCCTATTCCCGACCGCAGGTATCAGGCTATTGGATACCTTGGGAAGATTGGCACTTCGGAGGTTCTGCCTCATCTGGCAAAGTTGTTCGACCATGATGAACCGGAGATGGTGTTCTACAGCCTGAAAGCGGTGGAAGGGAAAACCACTGCCGGTATGTTGCCCAAGCTCAGGGAATTGATCAAGCGGGACAGTGCGTCAGTTCGTTACGCGGCGGCGTTGGCGATGGGCAACCTAAAGGAGGCGGAACCGGATTTGATACCTCTATGCGCGGACAAAGACGGAATGGTGAAGCTGTCGGCGGCACTGGCACTGAACCGTATGGGGTCCGACTCCTGCCAGATTGTGTTTGAAGAACTGTTGAAGCACACTGATTTTGGTGTGCGTAGCACCACCGCACGGGTTTTGGGGGAAACCAGGATACCCGGCCAGGTACGCTTGCTGAAGATGGCTCTGGGGGACAATCACTCCAGAGTGCGCACAGCGGCAGTGCGGGCAGTGGGGATGATGGGTGGGCCGGAAGCCTTCCCGATATTGGTGGAGTTATTACAGGATTCGCTGGAGGTCGTCCGCGCCTATGCCGCCGGAAACCTGATTCACCTTTTACCCTCTAGCCCCTAGCCGCGGGCGAGCCGCCGGTGGCAATTTATAACCCCCATGATAAGGGGGGCTAGGGGGGTTGCCTGTCATGCTGGGGCTCTCGAAGTATCAAGCAGTTTTTTGCAACCTCTTTTTCAAAGAGGGTCGGGGTGATTGACCGCCAGCAGGTTTACCCATCTGAGTCCAGCGTCACGCTGGGGCTAGTGGGCGAGCAGTTCGCCGGAATCGAGGAGGTGTTGTTTTCCGTCCGGAGTTTGCAGGATCAGTTTGCCTTGTGGGTTGAGCCCTATTGCGGTGCCGGTTTGGATTTTGCCTTTTTGTGAGACAGTCACGGTCTTTCCGAACATGTCCGATTGCTCGGTCCATTTGCGGATCAGGTTTTCTCTTTTCCCCTGTAAGAAATCTTTATATTCGGAGTCAAGGTTTTGCAGAAGGCTGAGGATAAGTTCTGTACGGTCGACGTTTTTACCGGTTTCCATTTTCAGGGAAGTGGCAATGTCTTGGATATTTTTGGGAAAGCCGGTGTGGTTGAGGTTGATTCCTATTCCAACGATGACGGTGGGAGTGTTGCCGGATTTGGCGATGCATTCGCATAAAATTCCCGCAAGTTTTTTACCGTTCAATAAGATGTCGTTCGGCCACTTGAGTTTTGCCGGTGCCGATGTCTGTTGCTGGATGGCGGATACTGTTGCGACCCCTGCCATTAATGTGAGGCAGGCCAGCTTTTCGGGTGGCAAGTTGGGTTTTAAAAGCGTGGAAAGGTAGAGTCCTGTTGCAGGTTCTGAATGCCACGAACGCCCCTGCCGGCCCCTTCCATGGGTTTGGTGATCGGCAATGACGACCGCGCCTTCCGGAAGATTTTCAGCCAGATTGCGCTTGATTTCCTCGTTGGTCGAGTCAATTTCAGGAAAAAACCGTAGGGGTCGGCCGATTCTCTCTGTATTGAGCTTTTGCTCAAGGGCTGAAATATCAATGTCGGCAGGAGAGAACAGAGTAACACCTTGGTATTAAAGGTTTAAATTATGTAAGCCTGACCGTTGCCATTGTAGGGTAAAATGTAGGGTAAAATGCCAGAAAATGATTGAAATGTTATCTAAATATTGATAAAAGGCATAGTCCAAAAAAAACCTTGGACCCCAACCCAATAGGACTGAACCTTCTATTCTTAAAAAGGAGAGAGTTAGGATGAAAAGATTCTTTGGCATAGTTCTTTTGTTGTTTCTGGCCACCATCATGACCGCCGGGTGTTACGGCATGGGAGGAGCATGCCCCGAAGGTCATTGTGATGAGGAACATAGTCCTCAACCTCCAGGAAAATAATCTGACGCATTGACCACGTCGCCAGCAATCCCGAAAGACAGACCCTCACCGGAAACGGAACCGGTATTTGGATTGCGCTGGTGTTGGTTATGTCTTCTTGTTCGATGAAATCACAATTTCCCGAGGGTCACCAAGTTGCACCTGATAATGTTGAAGAGAAACATCAATCTGTTTAAGAGTTTTTTAGCAACTTGCTAGTTGAAAAGGGATTTTTTTTGGTGGGGAACGCTGCGGTTCCCCGCCTTTTTCTGTTCTGCTTTTGGAAGCCATTCCTTAATTAGTTCTTGTTCTCCACCGTTTTCTATTTCCCTCCTTCAATTTTTAGTAGTCCGGGGCTAATTGTTTGACAGGCCCTGTAAAATCAATGCTACAATAGACCCATTTTCAAAAGTCATTAATTGGCGTACGTATGCTGGCAGGCCTTCCTGTTGCTTCAGTGCGGTCCTGAAATGTGGAAGTTTGATACCCGGGATCAGTTAGAATTTACTCCCTCATTCAAACCCCATCTTGTTCCTTTTTGTTTAAGAATCAATGAGAGAGGAGTCTATGGCGGAAGACAAACCCATAACGGTAGAAGAAGTCCGAAGTGCCCAGGAGTGCCTGAAAAATGGCATCACCTTGCACGAAAAGAAAAGTTTTAAAGAGTCCATTGAGGAATTCAAAAAAGCCGCAACGACTCATCCCTTTGACTCAAAACATGTTGAGGATCTAGGGATGAAGCTGAAAACGGGTAGTTATAAGCTTCAGCAGGAAAGTATTGCCTATATGGGTTGTGCAGCGGTTCACCTTAACAAACTTATCCAGGGTCTTGAAGAAAACCAGAAGCAGGAGGTACCGGTGGATGAGGCATTAATGAGTGCTTTTAAAGGCTGGCAATGAGTATTCAAAACCGGGAATTTTATTTGAATGTACTGCGGAAAGAGATCAAGGACCGCAAAATCCCTATAAGCCTGGGAAAGACTTGTCCTGTCAAATGCACATTTTGTTACGAACAGGATATTAGCTACCGCCAGACCTTTGACATGCCCCTCACCACACAAGAAGATTGGGAATTTATTATTAAGGAGATTCAGGCATTTCCCACCCGGGAGGCAGAGTCGTGGATTTTAGGAGGCAACGAGTATATGGAATGGACAGACCTCGCCCTGCACCCTAAGGCGATGGACTGGATTGAGGAACTTCTGGAAAAGACGGATAAAAATATCACTATGTTTTCGGTGGGATATTTTGACCCGAAAAGGATCAATCGTCTGGCAGAAAAATATCCTGGACGCATCAACTTCGAACTTTCGGTGATCACACTGGGGCCTTATCGCAAACAAGTGATGCCGAAAGGGCCTTCGGTCGATCAGGTTCTGGGGGTGCTGGATGGCCCGGCGGTGGCCTCCGCAAATTTTTATTCTTTAGGCCCCGACACCATGTCCGAAGACGCGAAGACCATTTCAAAGATTAATAAAAACTGCGCGTTATGGATGGGATGCCTGACACCTTTGAAGTACATTGATGAAAGAACTACGACTTTAATGAGGCAGGGAAAACGGTTCCTCCCCGGTGAGTCCCAAAAAGTTTATGACATGAACCTTCCCAATATCCAGATGATCCATACCGAATCAGATATTACGGCTTTTCTGAACCGGAACAAAATCATCAAAACCTTTGATGCGTGCGAATTGGATAAAAAGGACTGGGTCGCGATGGCTGGCAATGTTTACCGGATCCTGTATATGTTTCGCCAGGGCAGGGCGCGTTTTCTTTATGTCCCCAATGAAACTCTGGGAGGAGACTCTGATTGTACAACATTGCTCACTTTCAGCGATGTTGGCAAAAGAATTACTTACCAGAAAGTTGTGCACCTTCCCCGCGTGATTATGGAAAAATCTTCCAATGATGAGCGGGATATTTCGGGAGTTTCTTTTGATGATTTTAAGGACCGTTTCCCTCGAGTACGGTTTAAGGTGCTCCACCGGGTGAACTCCAAACTTTCCAATAAAAAGCTGTATGAAAAAGGGTATTTGAAAAATTATGTGGAAGACTATCTGCGGCATCCTCTGTCAAAAAAGTTCGAGATGGTTGCCCACCCCAACTAGCCCCTTGGCAGGGGAGGCAGATAGCAATGGCTTAATCTGGCGAGCAATAAGTATAGGCGGCTTGACGAGTGTTTGCTCGTTCCCTCCCACGGGAGTGGGCTGGTTGCAAAGAGTTGTCTCGGCTCAACGAGTTCTTGTTCGGTTTACCCTTCCGGGGCATGAAGGTAATGATGGAGATATCACCACCTCGCCTGTTGAGGGGTTAGTTCCTGGGAATTGGCAAACTTTTGCAGCGGATATTTGAGGCGTAATTAAAAAAATAGAAAGGGGGTGGGAATGCAATATCAGCTCAAAATTGTTTTCGTGGATAATCAGGAACTGATTCTTGATACAACCCAAAAGCATGGTTTTAGTGATGATTTGGAACTATTTGAGGTGACCACCTCTGAGGAAATTTTTGTGGTTCCCCTCAAGCAGATCAAATATATCTCCTGCGATGCCAAAATCTTTCAGAAATAATTTAAAAACCCAGGCTTGAGTCTGGAAAAGGTTTTAGAATCGGATGCGGGCTTTTTTCATCCAGACGGCTTGGTCAAACTTTCCCTGGTAGTATTTTTCAAAAAGAACTTCTTTAAAAGTCAATAATTTCCCATCTATAACGGTTGCTTCTTTTAGAGAAGATTTTTCTTCCTTTTGCGCAGAACTTTCTAATGCAGGTGTTGAAGTTTTTGGTTCCAGCTTATAGGTACCTGGATTCGTAGAATTTTCATCGATCATTTGGTACAGTTCATCCAGGCTTAAAAACAGGTTCAAAACGGCCTTGTCATTCATTTGTCCCTGCTTTTTAAATCGTATAAGAATATCCTGCACTTCTTTCGATACTAAAATGGCCCGTAAAATGGCATCATTCAAGTTCTCATACTCCTGATCTAAATGAGCATCGGAATCCATATCAGTTTCTCCCAGCAATTTTTAAGGTATTGATAGGTAGTAAATGCAAATCTGATGCCATTCCTTTTTTTGTGGCAAAGCCATAATATTCCTTTTAAATTAATTGGTTACAGGTATTTTAAAGGTGTCAAAATTTTAACTTATAATTAAGGATCGTAGTTTTCCATGCAGAGTTTGTTGAAAATTTTGACTGCAAAATCTTGCTAAAATAAGATAAAGAGCATTTTTATACTGTTTAAGGGAGTACTATTTCTTTTTCCTCGTCTGTTTATCCCATTAGTGATAATATCTGGGTCAACCATTTTCTATAATTAGAAATGTTCCAGGAACTGTATTGTTTTGGCAGGAAGTTGAGCTTATAATGAATTTAAATGTAAATTCTATTGATTAGAGGATTGGGATGTCAATTCTGGCAAAGAATCTGAAAATGATTCGAAAGGAACTGGGTTGTACTCAATCCGTTATGTCGGGAATTCTTGAGGTAGGTTTCCGTACACTTGTCCGTTATGAAGCGGGCGAGAGGGATGCTCCTGTCGCAGTACTGGTCAAGATTGCCCGGCTGGGAAATATATCGCTGGAACAATTATTGACTTCAGAAATAGATAAGAATGATATTGTTCCTCTACAGAGAATCAACAAAGATTTATCCTCCACTGAGGTGAGTGTGGTTAACTTCAAGGAAGGATTGGTGATTTTCGATAACCCCTCCCGGCAGGAATTCATCACTTTAGATGATATTGAAAGAAGGATTTTAACGCTTTTTAGAAAAATGTCCCCCCGTTTTCAAAAAGACTGCCTGTCCAACCTGGGGCAAATCGCGGAATTGGGTAAAGCTTCGTACAAATTATCTTATAAAGTGGAGCAAGGCCAACGTGGCAGGAAAAAAAAGGGGGGTAGCTCTGAAAAAACGACCCCAATCTTTGTACGCCAACCAAAAGTGAAACGGAAACCTGGCAGGAAAAAGCTTGATAAAAAAACTTTGCAAGAAAAGATAGACAAGCTTAAAATGCTCACCCGGAGTATTAATAAAATCACGGTGAGATAATATTTAGTGAAATTTGCCGGTGTCAGAAAGTTATGGCACGGTGTAGCCGGGTTGATTGTTCTTTCCGCATTTTTTTTCCTTGAGTTTTATACCAACCTGTTTGAAAAAAGTGTCGGTTATTACTTAAAGTGGCAAAACCACAAAAGGCCTCAATTAGGCAGGATGTGGGAGCGGGATAGACAATCCTTGGTTGCACAAGCCAAAATAAAATCCATTCGTTCTTCTCTGGATCTTCAGGAAGAAACGACCTTGGGTATTTCTTCCTTCAAACATTTGTTTGAAGGATTATCCCCGGGGTTCCCCCTTGTTGTTTCTCGGGAAAAATTCCTCCAGCTTTATTTTGATTTTCCGGGGCAGTGGTCCGAGCATATCATTTCTTCCTATGACCTGGTTGATCTGGACTCAAGAAAAAACTGGGACCGGGTTTTTCTGAAACGATTTGGCCCTTGGATCACATTGCAATTCATCGACCGCCAAAATTTACCCCTGCATGAATTGTTTTTATCTGTAGATACCTTGTTTGAGGTTCAGGCAACGCGGACGGTTAAACGGGGAACTCTTGAAGAGGCTGATTTTCACGAAAACCGGATTTTCCCGATTTCCGAGTTTCTTCCTGTTTTAAAGTCTCTGGACGCAACCACCCAGAAAGCGGTTTTTCCAGAACCGCGCTGGTTTTTGGGAAAGAATTATCATGTCACCCGTGTGGGTATTTCGGATTTGCCTGCTGGAGAACTTGTCCAACATTTGCTGTTTGGAATTGAATACGACACCGATTACTACACGGGGATTCTCTTGATTCCTGTAGCTGTGGAATTGGCCAATAATATGATGTCCCAAATTGAAAAAGCGGATCTTTCTGATTTTAGTTCTAATGGAATTTCGCCTTCCTCGGGAGAGAGCCCTTGATCGGCCGCTTACTCCACACCCTAAACCTACTTCTGGTAACTTTGATTCTTGTTGTTGTTCTGGTTGTGGCCAGCCTTTATTTCTGGTTAAACCAGGATTTGCCCCAATTACCTAAAAACCTACAACAAATTAACCTAAGCCTTCCCACAGAAATCTATTCTTCGGATGGTGAGCGCATCAAGATTCTTGGGGAGAGGCACCCTATTGCCCTTGAGGATATTTCACCTTTTTTCACAAAAGCCATCATAGCTGTTGAAGATTCCCGATTTTACCGCCATAGCGGAATAGATCATAGGGGCTTGGTGCGAGCGCTATGGACCAACCTTCGCGAAAAGAGGATTGCCCAAGGGGGAAGCACGATTACCCAGCAACTTTCCAAAAATTTGTTTTTTTCTTTTGAGAGAAACTGGGTGCGTAAGATCAAGGAGCTTTTGATTGCCTTCCAGCTTGAGGCGACTTTCAATAAAGACCAGATTCTTGAAGCCTATTGCAACCAGATATATTTTGGTAGTGGTGCTTATGGTGTGGAAGAGGCGGCACAAGTATATTTCAGAAAACGCGCCAGAGATCTGACTCTGTTTCAAGCGGCTCTGCTTGCGGGCCTCCCCAATTCACCCAACAATGCCAACCCATTCTCACATTATGAAAGGGCAATGCAAAGGACGGAGTATGTATTGAACCGAATGGTCTCGGAAAATCTTATTTCCGTTGACCAGAGAGAATTTGCTCTTCAGTCTAATATTGATCTGGTGAATCCCCGGGTGGAATCAGATCCTAATCTTTATTTTGTTAACCAGGTCCTGGAGCAAATTGAAAAGGATTATGGCAAAGAATTTGTCCATTTTGGAGGATTAAAAATTCTCACCACTTTGGATACGCGTTATCAGGAGCTGGCTTTTAAAAGTGCCCGCAATCATTTGGAGGCTTTGGAGGGCAGGGTTGTAAGGGAACCGGGTGCGGGTCCCCTTCAGGCGGCATTAGTGGCCATTGAAAATAAAAGCGGCGCTGTGCGGGCCATGCTTGGTGGAAGAGACTACTCCTACAGCCAATTTAACCGGGCGGTATCGAACAACCGTCTTCCCGGTTCTTCCTTCAAGCCGTTTGTATATTTTACTGCCATGGAAGAGTTGAGTTATTCACCCGCTACCGTTGTGAAAGACGAGCCGCTGACCATCGATATTCCAGGTAGTAAACCCTGGAGTCCCCAGAACTTCGATGAAGAGTTCGCGGGAAATATTGTTCTAAAAAAAGCTTTGATGAAATCCATTAACATTATTTCCGCAAAACTGGTTAATGAAGTCGGGCCGGAAAAAGTGATTCGCACGGCGCGGCAGTTTGGTATTAAAAGCCCGTTAGGCCAAAACCTTTCCCTTGCGCTGGGAACTTCCGGCCTATCCCCTTATGAAATGGCATCGGCCTATAGCGTTATTGCCAATCTCGGAATTTATAATGAACCTTATTTGATCCAGCATATTGAGGATTTCCAGGGAAATCGACTTTATGAACATTACTACCAGGGAGTGCAACAGTTTTTACCCAATTCCCTTTATCCGCTCCTGAACATGATGCAGGGGGTGATAGATAGAGGGACCGGCCGGATTGTAAGGAGGATGGGTTTCCGTCACCCCGCTGGAGGGAAAACGGGAACCACAAATGATTTTAAAGATGCCTGGTTCAATGGTTTTACAAAAGATATTTCGGCATCAGTCTGGGTGGGCTTTGATAATAATGAACCTATGATGAGTAAGTCCGGTAAAGGTCTGACAGGAGCCAGCGCCGCCGCACCCATCTGGGTATTTTTCATGCAGAAGGTGCTGGAGGGTAAAAGTCCAGTGAACTTTCCCGTTCCAGAAAAAATCAAGTTTGCCACCGTGGATGTGCAGACGGGTTATCTTGCTAACGAATTTTCCCTGGAGATTTTACAGGTTGCGGTTAAAGAAGATCTGGACCTTTCCGTACCTCCTGCTTTGCCCGAAGAACAGGAACCGAATGAAACCGAACTTCTTCCTGACCCAGAGCCGGTAAAAAGACCCCAGGATTCACTAAACCCTGAAAAAAGAAATGCTGTATCAGACCCTTAAATTTTATCTGGCCCGAATCGCTGTCTCGTTAGCCCTGATTTTTGGATTGGGTTATACGGTTCTATTTTTTCTGCACGAGGTGGCGCTTCCAAACGTCCTGTTTGATGATGTAGCGATCCAATGGGGTATTGTCCTCGTCTGCCTGTTTTTTGGGTTCATCGCGTACGGCATGGTGGGCGATCAACGGTTTTTTAATGCGCTACATTTTCTTAAGGATATTTCTCCCTGGTCAAAACCAGAAGATATTAAAAACCAGTTTGATAATCTCTTGAGCTCTACTTACGCTTCTTATTTTTTGCCGGATACGGGAAAGCAATACAGGATTCTTGGAGTCCTGTTATACGCAGACTATCTGCTGTCCATTGGGGATGAAACTCCCAAGGCCCTGAACATTTATGTGCAGGCTTTTTTGCAGAGCCCCAGGGATTCGCGTTTTCGTAAGCCTCTCCTTGCTATTCTGAATCAGGGTCGGAAACTTTCACAGGAAGAAATGGACCTGCTTCTCATCATGTTTCAGCAGGAAGAAATTCACGATCCTACTTTTACCCATTACTTGGCCAGTCTGTTTCTCAAAGCGAGGCAATGGTCTGGAAAAGTTGAGTCGCTTTTTTTGAGTGCTTTGGAAAACCAGAGCGAGTTTTCTGATGACATTATCCAATTTGCCCTTCCTATCTACCTGTCGCACAAGAGGACGGATGAATTAGCCTTAAGATTTTACCTGTTCGCGTTGAATTTTTCGGTTAAAGAGGAAGAACAAATTAAATACTATCTTGCCCACAGCTTTTGCGAAGGAAATCTTTCCGGAGTCGATCCATATTTGCACCAGAAATGCGGAGAAATTTTTGCGGACATGAGTCCTGATCAACAGGGGGAAATTAAAAGGCAGTCTGAGGAAAACCAAATCAGTTCCAAATTGAAAAAAGTAAAGCTGTTCCGCCGGGAAGACCTTCAAGACCTGAAACGTCTGAAGGTGGAGATGGGTTTGGTTGCAAGCCGAATGACGGTTTTAGGAAGATGGGGCCGTTGGTTGGCCGGAAAAATATTAAATGGATTTAAATGGATTCTCCTTCAGGTTCTTGAAGGACTCATCCGATTTGGACATCTCTCGTTAAGAGCAAAATTGGTCAGTTTTTCGGTTGTTTCGGTTTCTATTATCCTGGTCCTGGGTTTCAGCGAACTGACCTCCAAAAACAAGAATAATAGACCCTATTTAACATTGATACCCGGATCAAAACCTTCGCAAACAAAAAAAGAGGACCGGGTCTACACCATTCAAATTGCTGCGGTCATTTCCGCCAAACAAGCGGATAAGTTGATACGAAATCTTAAAAAGAGAGGGGTGGAAGGACTCTATGTTGTGAAGGCCATCCGAAGACCCGGAGGGCAGTGGTACAAAATTCGAGCAGGACAATTTTCTTCCAAAAATCAGGCCAGCGCCTACGCAAACCGGTTGGTCGACTCTAACTCCATAAAGAACTATTTTTTAATTTCACTGCCAAAAAATTGAGGGCATCTCTTAGAACTAAACTTTGCTATGGCCGGCCACACCCCTCCGGGGCATGAAGTTTATGGAAGCGCTATCACAGGCTCATGAAGTCTAAGGAAAAATATCACGGCCATCCACACCCCATGCTTGGTGGCCCCTTGATAGGGGAGATAATTGGGCAAGGGCTTGGTTGCGCCGAGAGAGTTTTTTGCTCGCCAGCAAAAGCTTTTACTAGTCGGCCCCACGCCTAGTGGGTCAGCATCGACCGTAGCGGTCTTCAAAACGGGAGATATCGTTTTCATCCAGGAGATGGCCAAATTGGATTTCAATAATTACAAGTGGATCGGAGCTGGGATTTTCCAGCCGGTGTTTAGTGTTTTTGGGGATGGTGATGGAGTCATTTACTTTTAATTGGAAGGTTTCTTCCTCCCGCACCACTTGTGCTGAACCCGAGACAACAATCCAATGTTCACTGCGGTGCTGATGGGATTGCAGGCTGAGTGCCTCACCGGGCAAGACTTCGATACGCTTTAACAAATAAGAAGGGCCGGAATCCAATACAGTATAAGATCCCCAGGGTTTTTTGACGGTGGAAGGTTGTTTCCCTTCCGGGTGACCGTTTTCATTGAGGGCCTCCACTAGCTTTTTTACATCCTCGGAACGTTCCTTGGTGCAGACCAGAAGGGCATCCGGACTGTCTACCACTATCGTGTCTTTTAATCCTAATACAGCGATGAGCCGATTCTGCCCCTGGATTATGGAGTTCTTGCAATCTTGCGCCAGAACATTTCCACTGATGATATTACCCTCAGAGTCTTTTTCGGATACATCGTCCAAAGCGCTCCAGGCACCGACATCGTTCCAGCCGAACTGGGCAGGTATGAGGACTACTTGGGATGAATTTTCCATGACCGCATAGTCGATGGAAAGACTGGGCAGGGAAGAAAAAAGGCCACGGCCTTTTTCATCCAGTTCCAGGTAGCCGGGTTTTCCTTTTGATTTTTGGAGACAACCCGCGATGGTTTCAAGCTGGGAATAAATATTTCCCGCATACTGCCGTAGTTCTTCAAGAATGGTGGAAGCTTTCCAGACGAAAACTCCGCAATTCCAAAAGTAATTGCCGTGTTCCAAATATTGTTTGGCTGTAAGAGGATCGGGTTTTTCCACAAACCGTTCTACCTGGTAAGCCCCTTCAAAACCTTCCGTCTCAGTTCCCTGTTTTATGTAACCAAATCCGGTTTCGGGTCGGGTGGGAGGGATGCCGAGGGTAACCAGATAACCCTTTTGGGCAAGAGTTTCTGCTTTTTGAAGGGTCTTGATAAAGGCCTCGGAGTTCGTTACAACATGGTCAGCGGGAAAAATGCCCATGACCGCATCGGGATATTTGTCGATCATCAATTGCGCCATAAGACCGATTGCCAATGCGGTATTTCGGCTACTGGGTTCTGCTATGAGATGATCGGAAAAAAAACCGTAAGAATCCAACTGGTGCAGGGTTTCGATCGCCTGCTGATGATTGGTGGCCAGGTATAATTTTTCAATGGGAATCAAGGGCAGCAGGCGCTGAACCGTGTTTTGGACCATGGTCCCGGGACCCACAATTATCTGCAATTGTTTTGGATTTTGTTCGCGGCTTATAGGCCAAAACCGGGTGCCACTTCCTCCGGCCAATATAACTCCGTACATAGGATTGTGTGGTCTTTCTTTTTGATCGTTGAGGGTATCGACGGTTTAAAGGACTAAACTGGATGTAGCGCCTGATTTGATTTGTTGAACAATTTTGATTTCACCCAAACCCGCACCCATTCTAGCTAAAAAGGCATCAAAGGACTAGGAAAATAATCAGGGTAGGTGGAAAGAAGAAAAGGATCCACGTTGGAAAACTTAAAATCATTCTGGCCTTATATCTCCAAATACCGCAAGGAAATGGCAATAGGTATTGCGGCTTTAATCATCACGGATTCCATGACGTTGGTTGTGCCCTGGTTGATAAAGGAGTTTATTGATGTCTTGCCTGAAAAACCTTCTTCAGAGCTTCTTTTAAAATATGTATTCCTTCTTTTTGGAGTCTCTTTGTTTCTTGTCGCGGGCCGTTATGGGTGGAGGGTGTATATGTTCGGCGCTTCCCGGAAAATTGAATTTGATATCTTGAACCGGCTATTCAAGCACCTTTTAACTCTAGACCGGACATGGTACCTGAAACAAAAGACAGGGGACCTCATGTCGCGTGCCACGAATGATTTAAGGGCAGTGAGGGAATTTCTCGGACTGGGAGTACTGATTCTCATTGACGCGGTTTTTGTTATTTTCGCTGCCGTGGGCATGATGAGCTGGATCAACTTTGATTTGACCCTCAAGGTTTTTTTGCCACTGCCCATTATTTCATTTTTGTTTTTTTATTTTGTTAAGGAAATCGGGAAGCGCCATAAAGCGGTGCAGGAGCATTTGGCCCTAATAACAGGACAAGTACAGGAGAACCTTGCCGGAATCCGGGTTCTCCACTCATTTGTTCAGGAAGAAAATGAAAAAATAAAATTTGCGCAACTCAACAACGAGTACATAAATAAAAACCTGGCTGTAACCCGAATGTTCGGAATTTTTACTCCCACCATGGTGTTTATTATGGGAGTGGCGGCAATGATTTCACTGTGGATGGGGGGAAAAGCAGTGATTGCCGGTTCCATAACGTTGGGATCTTTTGTCGCGTTTAATGGTTATTTGATGCTTCTTTCATGGCCCATGATGGGAATCGGATATGTTTTTAACCTTACCCAGAAAGGAATGGCGGCCATGGGTCGTATCCAGGATATCTTTTCTTCCCAACCTGATATAAAACCGGCTCCAGAAGGAGCCGATACCTTGGTGGAGTTGGGTGATATAGAGTTTCAAGGGCTTAAGTTTACCTACCCAGGTGAGGATACACTGAGCTTGAAGGGGGTCGATATTAAAATTTCTCAGGGCCAGACTCTGGGGGTGGTAGGGGTGATTGGTTCGGGCAAAACCACTCTGGCTCAAATGCTTTTACGCTTTTATGATCCGACTGCGGGGGCTTTATTGATAGGAGGCCGCCCTATAAAAGAAATTCATCGCTTGCGGGACTCCATCGGTTATGTGAGCCAGGAACCCTTTTTATTCTCCACATCCATTCGTGACAATATCGTGCTTGGAAGGGTGTCTGCCACAGATCGTGAACTGGAGGAAATTGTACGGATTGCCGGATTGAGCAAAGATGTGGAACGGTTCCCGGACAGGCTGGATACGTTGATCGGAGAGCGCGGAGTTTCCTTGTCAGGAGGGCAGAAGCAAAGGGTCGCCCTGGCCCGCGCCTTGATCAAGAAACCCGAAATTCTGATTCTTGATGACGCGTTCTCTCACCTGGACTCTGAGACCGAAGAAGAAATTTTAGAGAATAT